>NZ_LVDJ01000002.1:47805-277916 GCF_007636505.1 Shewanella sp. KCT | reverse complement strand
CCAGTGCCAGTGCCAGTGCCAGTGCCAGTGCCAGTGCCAGTGCCAGTGCCAGTGCCAGTGCCAGTGCCAGTGCCAGTGCCAGTGCCAGTGCCAGTTCCTGTGAGCGAGACCTGAGGCTCGGTAGTGGGGCGGTCAGTTGTTGGGGGCTGAGTGCCTGTTTGCTGTGTGCTTGGCTGCTGTGTCGAGCCTGTGCTCGGCTGTGGTGGCTTATGAGCTTGTGTCTCGCTGCTCGTCAGGGTCACCTGAAAGGCGGGCGGCGTGCCGCCTGAGGTGAGGGCGTGGGCAAGAGGCGTCAGGCTTGGGGTCTGGGGTGTGCCTTTTTCGAAGCCGCTAAATTCCTCTATGCCCGTGGTCTGCACTGCGCGGTGGGCCAACTTGTTTTGCACCTGCGCCGCATTTGCTTGTGCTTCTGGCGTTTGAGTTTCTTGTGCCTGGGCTTCTTGTGACTGAACCTCTTGAGACTGGCTTTGCTGTGACTGAGCCGCTGACGCCATCTTATCGTCTAATTCTGTTGAGCTTGGTGTCAGCTCTGCCTGAGCCATTGGGCCCTGATCTGCACTATTTGCCAGATCTGCGTTTAGTTGCTCTGGCTCTGACTTTGACTCTGGCTCTGCGCTTGCGGCCGTGTGCCAAGGCTTATCCGCCACCAGATCTTGATTGAAGCGGCTCGTCGTCTTGCCATCGCGATACTCTTCGGCCTTGAGCTGCTCGACCGCCTTGTCCTGCGCCCTGGCGAGACGTTTCGCCTCGCGCTCACGTCGCTGAGCCTCTGTTAACGGCTCCGGCTCGCTCGCCGGCTGCGAATTGCTTTGTGGCTTAGCCTGATTCCTAGCCTGACTAGATTCGTCCTGAGGTGGCTTGTTGGGGCGCTTATCTTGGCTCATGGCGTTCTCCTAACGTTCACCAAAGGCTTCGGTCACATTGGTAAATACCGGCTTCCACAGGTACTGGAAGACTGTCTTGTCGCCTGTCACTATGTCGGCTTCTCCCGTCATGCCGGGGATCAACGCCAGCTTGTCGGGTTGGTCGCCGAAGTAGGGTTTGTCGATGGCGATCTGTACCTTGTAGAAGACACCGCCTTTCTCATCGGCGTCTGTGCTGGGGGAGATCTTCTTCACCAGCCCATCGATGGCGCCGTAGCGGCTGTAGTCGAAGGCATCTATCTTGATGCGGGCCTTCTGTCCGACGGTGACGAAGCCTATGTCTCTGGGGGACAGCTTGGCCTCCAGCAGCGCAGTGGGTGTGGTGGGGACGATCACCGCCACGGTACCGCCTGGCTGGATCACGCTACCCGCCGAGTTGTTGGGGATAGATTGAATGATGCCATCTACAGGTGAGGTGACCCGGTTTTGCTGCACCAGGGAATCTGAGGATTTGAGACGGGCAACTATGCCTAGCAGTTCGGCCTGGGCGTCGGTGCGTTTCTCGCCCACCTCGTTGAAGAGGCTCGCCTGCTTCTGGGCCAGCTGTTTCTCTTGATTGTCTATGTTGCGTTGCAGCACGCTGCGGCGCCCCTCCAGCACCTTGAGCTCACGGATATAGGCGTCGAGCTTCTGTTGTGACTCCAACATTCTGAGCTTAGAAACCGCCTGCTGCTCCTTAACCGAGTTCATCATCTTGAGGGTCTGTTCCACCGAGCGTATCTGATCCTTGAGCGGGGTGATCTCCTGTTCGATGCTGGCCAGCTCAGCCTCAGACTTGGCCACGTCAGATTCGGACAGGGCGATGATCGCCTGTTTTTCCTGATTCATACGTGCCAGGGCGTTGATGTGCTGGGCTACCAAGGTGGGGAAGCCGAGTTGATAGGCGCTGAAGTCGGGCTCGCGCTCCTCAAGGAAGGCATTATAACGCTCGATCTTCAGCTCCAGGTTGGCCTGCTTGCTCTGCAGCTCCTCCTTCAGGGCCTGGCTGTCGGTGGCGACAAAGTTAGCGATCAGGTCGCCCTTCTGGACCAGGTCTCCCTCGGCGACGGCGATCGACGCCAGGGTGCCGCCAGTCTGGCTCTGGATCACTTGCCTGTGGCCCAGCGGCACCACCTGGCCCTTGGCCTTGGCGATCTCCTCTATGTTGGTGAAGATTGACCAGATCAGCAGAATGAAGACTGCCGTGGCAATAAAGAAGGTGATGCGGCGAATGGCGCGCTTCTCGGCGGGCGCCTCGACGGCCTCGGTAAATTCGTGTTCAGGCCAGGAATGCTGAGTGAGTTGGCTGTCATTCATTTTGTGAGGCCTCCATGCTTGGGGTTGTGTCCTGGTGAGTGGCATTTTGTGTCGTCACACTGTCTTGGTTAGGCAGCGGACCGGCGTAGACCACAGCGCCTTTATCGAGGATCACCACCTTGTCAGCCTGCTGGATCAGTGCCTGGTCGTGTGTGGTGAACAGGATGGTAGTCTTGCCCTTGAGGCGTTTGAGGGTCTGGATAAAGGCCTGTCGGGCAAAGGGATTGCGATTGGCTATCGGCTCATCCATCACCAGCAGGGGAGAGCCTTTCAGCAGGGCCCTTGCCAGGCTGATATAGCTGCTTTCTACCGCCGAGAACATGCTGGTGCCGCGGGAGAAGAGGTTGGCATCTATGTCTTGTTTTAGCGCCTGCAGCAGCGAGGCGCCACCGGCATCGGTGAGGGCCTGCTTAAGCTCATCGTCGCTGGCCTCTGGCTTGGCCAGGCGCAGATTGTCCGCCAGGGTGCCGGGTAAGATCTCGCTGTTGGTGGGGCTGTAGGCGGCCCACTGACGGAAGATCTCAGGGTCGAACTGTTTCAGGTTTTTGCCGTTGACGGTGACGAAGCCGGCCTGGGGCTCGATAACCCCGATGGCGGTGAGCAGCAGCGAGGTCTTGCCGCTGCCGTTGGGGCCTATGATGGCCACCGTCTCGCCGGCTTCGATGTCGAGCGTTACCCCTGAGAGGGCGGGCTCAGTTTCGGCACTATATCTCAATGTCACATGCTTAAAGGAGAGCGCCGGTGTCTGGTTGAGATTTGGCGAGTCGAGCCTGAGCTCATTGAACTCTGTGGTGACGCCCATGAAACGGTCGAACTGATCGACGGCGCCCTTAAGCAGGGTAAACTTCTGCCGCGAGGCGAAGGCCAGCTGCGCCGGGCCTGTGATCCGCCAGATCAACATGACGCAGGCGATCAGCTCCCCAGGGGTAATGCTCTGGTTGAGCACCAGGAAGATGCCGGTAAATACTGTGGCTAGGGCGGTAAACAGCCCCATGGCATGGGCCACTGCCGCGTTGAGTCCCGCGCGTTTGCTGTAGAGAAAGTTCTGCCGGCAATGTTCCCGGGCGCGGCGCATAAATTGCTCGTACCAGGCGCCACTCTCGCCGGCGCTCTTGAGCGGTAGCAGATGAGTCGAGAGCTCGTTGAGGCTGTTCTGATATTCGCCGCTGATGGTGGGCGCCGCGGCCAGGGTATACTTGTCCAGCGCCTTCATCACCAGGTAGAAGAGCAGCAACATGGCCAGTGGCACCAGCACCAGAAAACCACTCAATAGAGTGATGGCGACGAGGGCGATGAGGGTAAAGGGCAGATCGATAAGGCCGGCGCCGCCAGGGCCCGCCACCAGGCTGCGCACCTTCTCGGCGTTGCGCATCCTGGCGATATGGCTGGAGAGACCGACGCGTGAGAGCAGGCTAAGGGGCATGCTCAGCAGGCGGTTGAAGGTGATGCCGGAAAGATCCCTGGCGAAGCGGTTGCTGACATTGGCCAAAGCCTGTGCCCTAAGCAGCCGACTGGCGACAAATATCCCTAGGGCCAGGGCTGCACCTAAAGCGATGCTGGGCAGGATCTGAGGCGCCTGTCCGCCGATGACCCTGTCGTACACCGCCATGGTAAAGAGGGGAATGGCGAGGCCACTCAGGCTGGATAGCAGGCTCAGCCAGAAGATGGGGCGGTACCAGGGCCTGAGCTTGGCGAGATGGGAGGCGAACACGCTGCTGCTTCGGCTCTGGGCCGGCAGGCTCTCCACCAGAAACACGTGGCCGGCGCCCGGCAGCTTGTCGAGTGTTAGCCATTGATTATCTTGGCTTAAGAATTGAAAACTGTGGTTGCTGCGCCGTGCCACCATAGGTTCGCCATCCTGTGGTAGCAAGATGAAGGGGTAGACGCTGTGGACCAGGAGGTTAGCATCCAGTGCCTGCACCTTGATGCCCACATGATGCTTCTTCAGCAGAATATAGGCTTCGAGGTGGGTGAGCCTGTCGTGGAGATCGCTCTTGTCTATGTTGCTGGCCTGCACGCTAAGGCCCAGCTGATGGAACAGGGCGATCAGCAGCGACTTGGGCAGATGTATCGGATCCAGGTGCTGATTCATTAGCGCGCTCCTCCTTGACCTTGGCCTTGAGCTTGACCGGCCAGCTCACCGTGCTCGCCGAGAGCGATCTGCATGTCGCTCAGCGCCGCGATCTCGTCGAAATAGGAGGCGATGACAACCGTCATCTGCCCGCGCCGCTCGGCTAACATCTGCAGCAGGCGGGCCTGGGAGTCGGCATCCAGTGAAACCATGGGCTCATCCAGCAGCAGGATTGATGGGGACTGCGCCAGGGCCCGTACCAGGGCGATCAGCTTGATAGCTCCCTTGTTAAGCACCTGATTCTCATTGCTGCCTACCTGGGTCTGATAACCCGCCGGCAGCTGCGCCAGGGTGGCCGATAGGCCGAGTTGGTCGGCGATCAGCATGGCACTGGCCTCACGCTCGCGGCGAAACAGCGTCATGTTGTCTAAGATGGAGCCGCTGAAGAGGCTGGCCCAGGGGGGAACATAGCAGATGGATTGACGGTACTCTAAGCCGTCGTGATCCTGCTGCGGCACGCCCGCGATGGCGATCTGTCCGCTATCCAGCTGGTGATAGGCGCCTATGGTGCTCAGCAGCAGGCTGGCATGGGTCATGGGGTTGGAGGTGACGGTAGCGATGGCGCCTGCGGGTATGGTGAGGCTGATGTTGTCGAGCCGGGCGCTGGTCTTCTCGGCGCTGACACCCTCGAAGCGGATGGGGCCGAGGGGCAGTTTCTGTTGATAGCGGGTCTGGCCGTTAAAGGTCTCCTGAGGCGTCGCGATCAAAGCATTGACCTGATCCATCGCCTCCTTGGCACTGACGTATTTGGCCCTAAGGCTGCCGATGGCGCTTAAGGGGGCGACGGCGCGACCGGCCAGGATGGAGCAGGCCGCCAAGCCACCCGTGGTGAGGTTACCGTTGAGCACCTCGAAGCAGCCTATCATTACTAAGCACAGGGTGGTGGCCTGGGCGGTGCCCTGTATCAGCTCCTGGAGTTTCGCCGACAGCCAGTCGACCTCTTCCTGCTGGGCGAGGCGCTGATGATTGATCTTCTTATAGGCGTAGGTCATGCGGGACTCGAGCGCCATCGCCTTGGTAGTGGTGAGGCCGGAGAGCACCAGCATCAAGAGGCGGGTACGTTCATCCTGGCTCAGGCTCAGTTCCTTGGTGGCGAGAGAGAGCTTCTGCCCCAGTTGCCACACCCTCACGCCGGCAATTAGCCAGACGATCAGGGGGATAAACACCAGAGGCCCGCCTATGTAGGCCACCAAGGCGAGGAAGATTAGAACGAAGGGGAAATCCATCAGCGCCACGGCTGCCTGGCCGGAGTAGATGTCGCGCATCGCCGCTATGCTGTGGATGCCGTGGGAGATCTTGCCAGCGCCGAGATTCTCTATGTGATGATAATCGGCATTGAGCAGACGTTTCACCACCCGGGTGATGGTATGCAGCTCATAGTTGGCCGCCGAGGCGCCGAGCAGCCAGCTGCGGGCGTATCTGAGGAGCAGCTCCAGCAGGATGGCGATGGCAACTCCAATCACGAGTACCGTTGCCGTTCCGTGTGCCTCGTTGGGCAAGATACGATCGTAGATCTGTAACATGGTGAAAGGCAGGGCGAGTGAAAGCAGATTGATAAACACAGAGGTGAGGAGCAGTTCGTTGAACGACTGATTCTGTGCGAGCAAACGAAAGGTTTTAACCATCTATGCCGTCCCTTGGAATAATTGGTGATTAAACAAGAGTGTAGTTCAATGTTGCTAGGACTAAAGCTAGCAGCTAAGACAAGGGTTAGATATTAGACAAATTTCTATACTTTTGATTTAGCTGCAAAGCTTGCTTCGTCATCCTTTCGAGCGGATTGGTAGACTAAATGGGTGAGTTCGATGGACAAAAAAAGAGGCCTGGTAGACCAGACCTCTTTGCTGCAGGGAGATGACGAAAGGGGATTACAAATTACTTGGCGTGTTTAGCACCTTTCTTGTTCTTCATTGGGTCGCCTTCGTAACCTAAGGCTTGCCAATCTAAACGTGTGCCCTTGTTGTGGCAGTCGTTACACTTGAGCGCCTGGTCTTTTGGCGAAACCATGTGGTTGATGCGCCACCACATCTCTGTTTCGGCAAAGCCATGCTCACCACTGTATTTGATGCCTTGCTGGGCCAGTGCCTGGTTAGCCTCCATGCCAAGCTTGGCGGCCTTATCCCAGTCGAACTCTTTCCAGTACCCACCCTTGCCATAGACCTTGGCGGTAACGAAGATGTTCTGCTTCTTGTCGTAGATCTGCTTGCCGCGATGCACCTTGAATGGGTAGATCTTGGCTGTCTTGTCTGTGATATCACCCAGTGGCGAAGTCAGCTTAGTGACCTTGGATGGATCCATCTTGTCACCCACCATGTAGGCATCGGCCTTGCCGTTGTACCAGGCGTATTCAGGCTTGACCATCTTGCCCCAGACGAAGCTGCCTTTCTTCTTCATGAAGGTGTGCTTGCCATACTCGTCCACGGTTTCCTCTTGATCGCTACCAGCGGTAGACCAGTCCCAGCTCATCTTGGTGGGTTCGTTACGGGCGAAGAAAGGAATGTGACAGGTCTGACAGGCGACACTGGCCGTATGGGTGTTGAGGCGCTTGTTGGCGTGTGGCGCGCTATCGTGGCAGTTTTCACAGCCGATATCGTTCTCACCGCCTGGCGATACGCCCATGGCATTACCTGTGATCTGGTGTTGCTGTGTGGTGTGACAGGTTTGGCACTGGAAGTCATTGCCATCGCTGTCCATGTGCACGTCGGTAGCCTTGTCGGGATAGGCCATGGAGGAGTCGAGATCCCCATGCTTCACCGCGTCGCCGCCGCCACCGTAGAAGTGGCAAGAACCACAGTTGTCACGTACCGGCATGCCGACATTTTGCGCCACACGTTCCAGGTTGACCTTAGCCAGGGCCTCACCGGCTCCGGCAGGGTCTTTAACATAGGTACCTGTGGTGTCGTGACACACCAGGCAGTCGACCTTGGTCATGTCGCTAAAGTCGAAGTTGTTGTCTTTCCAGCCGTAGCCCGCGTGACAGCTGGTACATCTAGGCTCGTTACCGGCGATAGAAGTACAGAAGTTGTTGATGGCGTTCTTCTTACCCCGTTTTACCGTGCGTCCTGGCAGCTTCTGCTCAAGTTCCCAGGTCCAGTGAGACGACTTCATAAAGTCTTTGGCGTGATCTTCATGGCATTCGATGCACTGCTCGGTCACCTGAGAGCCCTGGGTAAAGGGTCCCTGAATGGCTTCCTTATGCGGGTTTTCGGCGATGGCATTGAGGCTGGCCAAGCCGAAGATCCCTGCAGCAAACATCGCCGTGAGAGAATGTGTGTGTTTCATTGTCTGTTCCCTACCCCCGGCCTAGGCCGGGGGAGATAGCTTAGTTAGAAGTTGACGACGAGTGAGGCATTGATGTCATAGGCGGTATCGACTACTGGCAACATAGAGAAGGCAGAGCCAGCGATCACATCATCCACTTTTTGTGGGGCGCCCACCGGAGTGCCACTGCCGGTATATTCGTAGTCGTAGTAGAGACCAGCCAGTTTGATAAACATTCTTGGGTTGATATCAAACATATAGTAGGCCTCGGCCACATGACCACGGGTAGCCAGCTTGCTGCCGATCGGATCGTCTTGTGCCTGAGTAAATGGGGTCCAGTACTTGGAGCCATAGTTATACTCGAGGCCGAACTTGCCGTAAGGCGCTGGGATCTGAATACCCACATAGATACCGTAACCATCTTTGGTGTCGTTCTCATCGGCGGCGCTTGGCATCATGATGATCTCGCTGCCGTCGGCATTGAGCTGTGCTTCGAATACCGCATCGCTGAGCATGCCACCAAACATACCGGCATTACCGTTGCCTTCGGCGCGGGTCCAACCGAAAGAGGCGAAGGCCTTGAAGTCTTCATCGCTCTCGTAGGCGTAACCTATGCCACCCAGGTACATGTCGCCGATCACGCCGCTAGGCTGTACTCGGGTCTGGAAGTTGAAGTTGCTGAACTTCTGCATGTCCTGATACATGGTGGGGGCAAAGATTCCCGCTAGCTGTGTTGGGAAGGCCATGGTGCCCTTGAAGCCATCGTTGATATCTTTGGCGCCAAAAAGAGTGAACTGCAGGAAGTGGTTACCGTCGTTGATGGCATCTATGTTAAAGCCGCCCAGGTGGGTGTCTTTGGTGACGATATCGCCAAACATCTCACCATTGCCCCACTGTGACTCGAAGCCCTGGCCATAACAGAAACGAACTACCTGACCTTCGATGCCGGTGATCTCACCCAGCTTGTAACCCAGAGTTAGACCATCGAAGTTGAAGTTAACCAGGTGACCCGATGGCGTACCGCCGCGTTTCTCGTTTTCACGATATTGGGTTGGTGGGCCATAGGTAGATGGACGACGACCGATAGAGAGGTAGGTGTTGCTGCCACCTATGTTCTTCCAGTCGAAGTAGGCGCGTTCGACCCTGAGCCAGTCGCCGCTAGTGTTACCACTGTTGGTGCCATCCATGGTGAAGGAGCGCCATGAGTCGAACACCTGCACGCCGGTAGAGTCACCCCAGTTTTTATACATGCTGAGACGGCCGGCGAAGCTGACGTTATCCCACACCTTGGCCTTAAGGTTGAGTCTGAGACGCGTGGTGTAGAAGATGTCGTTGTTGATATCTTGGGTGGTCTTGGGGGCCAGCACGTAAGGCATCACACCTTGTAGCATGCCGCTCTGGAAGGCGGCGGCAAGATCCGGGTTGGCCGCCATCATCTGTCCCAGCGGGGAGTTGGGATCGTTAGGCATACCAAAGGCACCAGACATGGCTTTAGCCCCAAAATCGTTGAAGTCCACCTTGATTGCAGGGTTCCAGGTGACATTTTGGTAATGCAATGAATGGGCCTTGGTACGGAAATCGCCAGTGATCTCTAATCGGTCGAGAGCGGTGTGGCGCTCGTTCTTATCGACGCGGCTGTTGATAATGTCAATCTCTTCGGTGAGATCGGCAAGTTGTTGTTTAAGTTCGGCTATTTTTTGCGCATCGCTATCGGCGGCATAGACTGAGCCTGACATAGCCAGAGCGTTAGCGATCAATATAGACAGTAGAGTACGCATGTGAATCTCTCCTTAGGCGCTCATCGGGAGCGGTGAATGAGCGCTTCGATTACAAAAGCTGTGGTTAACCGCAAGTCTGTGGCTGATCTGAGTCGGCCGCGTGGTCGTATAAGAATTGCTGGATATCCAGGCGTTCTTTGTCGGAGAGCTTTTTAAATACGTCTGGTTGGGCGCTGTGCATGTCGCGCTTGAAGAAGCGATCCCACTGGCTCATGGTCTTGCTCATGGGGGTGAGTTCACCGGCGGCATCGCCCTTGCTGTGGCAGGCTTTGCACTCTTTTTTATAAAGGTGTTTCCCTTTCTTAGGGTTACCACCGTCGACGGCGTAGACTTGTCCGCCTACGGTGAGGGCGAGGAGTAAGCATGTAGTTATTTTGGCAACGTTTTTCATCATCATTTTCCTTAATCGCTACTCTGAGCGATTTATTAACCTGAAACAAAATGCTTGTTTCTTGTTGGAAAATTTACCAAAAGGGGGTAGTTGTAAATTTGATGTTGATCACCTTCATGAAAAAAATCTAATTGATAAAAATTTCATGAATAAAAATCTAATGGACATTGTGTAATGCAATGAAATTTAATGTTTTTTGTTTTTTGGTTTTTGCTTTATTGTGATCTTGCTCTCGAATAAAAAGTACCCGGTTAGATCACACTTTGTTATTTTAGCTCTCTCTAAATAGGTATTTTTGCTTGTTTTCGTATTGCAAATGGGCCTGTTTTGACGGGCTGGGCGGTTAACCGAATCGGCAGGTTTCAATCTGGGTGAGACGGAGTGGCAAAATAATTTAAAAAAAAAAGTATCTGATCGACCTGTTTCGAGAGCACTTTTTAGCCGTCTTAGTCTATCTTTAAAGACGACTCGGGTAGATTCCCGAGCGAAAACAAAAATAATGAACGGGGTGAATGAGATGAAATACCTTAGCTTGGTCATCGCAGTGTTATTGTCTGCTAGTGCCTCACTGGCATCTGCCGCCTCTCTCTACAACGAGGCCCGTAGTGATGCCATGGGCGGAACCGGGGTCGCGGCCTCTAACCGCGAAGGTGCCGCCTTTATCAATCCCGCTCTGTTAGCCATTCATGCCCCCAAATATTCCGGCGGCGCCGTGATGTTGCCCGTGCTGGGTGCCGAGGCCGCCAACATCGATAATCTGACCGACAAGTTTGACGCCCTACAGGCCTCCTATGACGGTCTGGAGGCGGCTATCAATGCCAGCGACGTCACTGGGATCACCAATTACCGCGACATGTTGGTCGCCGATCTTAAGTCCCTCGATGGTGAGAATGCCTATGGCAGCGTGGGGCTAGGTTTTTCAGTGGTTCTGCCCACCAAGCGCATGCCTATGTCGATCTTTTACAAGACCTATATCGATGCGGTCAGCGTGGCGGTGATCGAGGACAGCGACATAGATGCCCTGACCAATCTCGACCCTAACAATCCGCCTGCGGTTACCGATCTGGATTCGCAGGGGGCCGTGGTTGCCGGTGCCATCTCAGATCTTGGGGTGGCCCTCAGCTTCCCGCTGTCGATCGTCAATATGCCGGTCGCCGTCGGTATCTCGCCTAAGCTGCAGCGTATCGACACCTATAACTATGTGGTCAGTGCCAACAACTTCGACGCCGATGATTTCGACGACAACAAGTACCGCAACGACGATACCGTGGCAAACCTGGATATCGGCGTGGCGATTCAGCCACTCGATCGTATGACCATAGGCCTGTCGGGACGTAACCTGGTGAGCCAGAAACTGGACACCGTCGAGGCGATGGGGCGCAAGTTTACCTACCGTGTCGAGGCCCTCTATACCTTAGGTGTGGCCTATGATTGGGATAACTTCAGCCTGACCACGGATGTGGATCTTAATGGTCATAAGCGATTCGATGAGATAGGCGAGACCCAGTATTGGCGTCTGGGCGGTGAGATGAGGGCGACCGATTGGCTGGCCCTGCGTGTCGGCTATCGCCACGACATGAAAGATACCAGTAGCAACCTCTATACCCTGGGCACAGGCTTTACCATAGGCCGCTCCTTTAATCTGGATCTCACCGGCCTGGTGGGCACAGATGACGCCGTGGGCGGGGTGATTCAGACTTCCTATCATTTCTAGGGATAGGTTTTTTAGAAACAAGAAGGCCGGCTATGATGCCGGCCTTCTCTTTATCCTAGAGGAGTTACAGCAGGGTGCTTAAGGACTTAGCGGCCAGCAGGATGGCGCTCAGGCTACAGAGTACCAGCGTCATGATACGGGTCTTGTTCTTGTCTATGCGCCCCACCAGGCGATTGGCGATCAGGTAACCCAGCAGCACAGAGGGGAGCAGCAGCGCCGAGCAGTAGAAGTGATGCAGGGTCAGCAGACCCGTGAGCCCCAGAATCACTATGGCGATAGTGGAGCTGAAGATGAAGAAGGCCGACAGGGCCGCGCGAAACTGCTTGGCATCCTTACCCGAGAGCAGTATGGCCAGCGGCGGTCCGCCGATGGCGGCGATGTTGCCGAAGATCCCCGAGATCACCCCGGCGATAAACAGGCTGCGGCGGTTAACCACCAGGTTGAGTCGCATCAGGCTCAGCAGTACGGCGATGGCCACGATAATGGCGATAGTCATGCCGAGCACGTCCTGGGGAGCGACCATGAGCAGGCCGGCGCCGATCAGTCCGCCGGGGATGCGTCCCAGCAAGGCATATTGCAGGCCGTTGAATTCCAGGGCGCCACGCTCACGGATCAGTGTCAGCAGGGCGATAGAGAAGCCCATCAGGATCACCGGCGCAGGCACCAGTGACGGCTCGATAAGATAGAGCAGCGGTGCGGCGACGACCGCCATGCCGAAACCGATTAGGCTCTGGGTGAGGGCGCCGACGAAGACGATAAGCGAGGCTAGCGCCAGAATATGGGGATCGAGCGGAAGTGCAGGCACTGCAATGTTCCAGACTAAGGTTGAAAACTAAAAGAGGGACCGCCTAGCGATCCCTCTATCGATTCGTGTGTGAGTGGATCACTCCATCTCTTCCCACTCTATGCCCATCTCGGTCATCAGACGTTTGACTTCGGCCGGGATGCTATCTGGCTTGTCTTTAGACAGGTCATCGTCTTGGGGGAGTGGCTGACCGGTGTAGGCGTGCAGGAAGGCCTCGCACAGCAGCTCGCTGTTAGTGGCGTGACGCAAGTTGTTGACCTGGCGCCGGGTGCGCTCGTCGGTTAACACCTTAAGCACCTTAAGAGGAATAGAGACAGTGATCTTCTTTACCTGCTCATTCTTCTTACCATGTTCAGCATAGGGGCTGATATAATCGCCATTCCACTCAGTCATTGACTCACCTGTAAATTCTAAAATTCGGTGCAGATTTTAAACCCTTACAAATTACAGTCAAATTATTGCCTCGAATTTTTGGCAAATGCAAATAGATTTCTAAATGTTTGGACGTCTAAACGTCCAAAAGTTGTTGACGCTCACTACCGGCTTAGGTACATTTAGACGTCCAGACATCTCTTTTGTCCGAGGTGCCTGCCCAGATCCATATTGAGGAGTTGAAGATGACAGCGCGTAAACTAGCCACCGCCGCCGTACGACGAGGCATAGAGTCAGACACTCAGCACGGTGCCGTGGTGCCGCCTATCTATCTGTCGACAAACTACTCGTTTGAAGGGCATCAACAGCCGCGGGCATTCGATTACAGCCGTTCCGGCAACCCGACCCGCTCCATTCTCGGCGATGCGATTGCCGAACTGGAACAAGGGGCGACCGGCGTGGTGACCTGTACCGGCATGGCCGCCATCACACTGGTGACCAGCCTGCTAGGCCCAGAAGATCTGCTGGTGGTGCCTCACGATTGCTATGGCGGCAGCTATCGCCTATTCACCAACCTGGCCAAGAAGGGCGCCTTTAAGCTCTTGGTGGTGGATCAAACCGATGATGCCGCGCTTGAGCAGGCGCTGAGCCAGTCACCCAAGATGGTGTGGCTGGAGACTCCCTCTAACCCGTTGCTGCGAGTCGTCGATATCGAGGCCATCGCCCAGGCGAGCCACAAGGTGGGCGCTCAGGTGGTGGTGGACAACACCTTCCTTTCTCCTGTGTTACAACAGCCACTGCAGCTGGGCGCCGATATCGTGGTGCACTCGACCACCAAATATATCAATGGTCACAGTGATGTGGTGGGCGGCGCCGTGGTGGCCAAAGACCCTGAGGTGGGCGAGCTGCTGCACTGGTGGTCAAATACCCTAGGTTTGACCGGGTCGGCCTTCGACAGCTACCTGACCCTGAGGGGGCTGAGAACCCTGGCGGTGCGCATTCGTGAACACCAAGCCAACGCTCAGAAGGTATTGGCACTGCTTTGTGACCACAAGGCGGTGGAAAAAGTGTATTATCCGGGGCTTGCCGAGCATCCAGGCCATGAAATTGCGGCCAGACAGCAGAAGGGCTTCGGCGCTATGCTGAGTTTTGAGCTAAAAGGTGGCGAATCGGCACTCGTTGCCTTTTTAGATGCGTTACAATACTTCTCGGTAGCCGAGAGTCTGGGAGGCGTAGAGAGTCTGGTGGCGGTTCCCGCGACCATGACCCACAGAGCCATGGACCCAGAGGCGCGCCGTGAGGCGGGCGTGAAAGATACCCTGATCCGTTTGTCAGTGGGCATAGAAGATGGCGAGGATCTGGTGGCCGATATTCTTGCGGGTTTAGAAGCGGCTATCGCGGTAAGTAGTTAAAGGGTTTGAGGAGCAGATAATGACACGATGTCATTTGCATAAGTTTGGTGGTTCTAGTTTAGCGGATGCAGATTGTTACCGCCGCGTCGCCCACATTTTACTGACCCATGGCCACAGCGATGATCTTATCGTGGTGTCGGCCGCGGGCAAGAGTACCAATTTCCTATATCGCCTGCTGGAGCTGTGCGACACAGATCAGCTGTGGCAGGAAGAGTTACAGGTGCTGGTGAGTTACCAGCAGAACCTGATCGAGCAGCTGCTCTCCAACGAGCAGGCCCGTAGCCTGAGAGAGCGACTGGCCACCGACAAGTCGCAGCTGACCAGCCTGTTGTCGCTCGATGAGCTAAACGATTATCAACGCAACCAGGTAGTAAGTTTCGGCGAGCGCTGGTCTTCTCGTCTGCTGGCGGCTCTGCTGCGCGAGTCTGGCGTGGCGGCGACCGATGTCGATGCCCGCACCCTACTGGTCGCCGATGAAGGCGCCGTGCCGCAGATCCGCCTTGGCGAGTCACGCCAGAAGGTGCAGGCGCTGCTCGAGGCTCATCCCCAGGAGCGTCTGGTGATCACCGGCTTTATCTGCGCCAACGAGCAGGGCGACACCCTACTGCTGGGCCGTAACGGCTCAGATTTTAGCGCCACTTTACTGGCCAGTTTGGCGGATATCGAACGTGTCACCATCTGGACAGATGTGGAAGGCGTATTTAACGCCGATCCTAACCGAATTAACGATGCCAAGCTGCTCAAGAGCATGTCGCTCACCGAGGCGAACCGTCTGGCGCACCTTGGCTCTCCTGTGCTGCATAACCGCACTTTGCAGCCACTGTTCGACACCGAAGTGAGCCTGGCGGTGCGTTCAAGCTATGCGCCCCATACAGATTTTACCCTGATCGCCCCTAAGAGCTCGTCGGCCAGTGCCCCAGTGGTGACCAGCCTCTCCAGCGTCAGTCTGTTTAGCCTGACCATAGGGGTTGAGCTGCCGCAGTTGCTGGCCTGTTTTGCCCAGGCTGGCCTGACGCCACTGGCCTATTGGTCGTTGGCCCACGGCCGCGCCGAGCTGGCCTTTACCCATGAAAATCAGAAGCAGGCCCAGGCGATCTTCGAGGCCAAGCGCAGCGAGCTGGGAATCGATGAGTTACAGCTGCGCGACGATCTCGGCCTGGTGGCCCTGGTAAGCGCCGATGCCAGCCTCTATCGCCGCGGTTTCTCGCGTCTGCTGAGCCGTGAGGCCCATCCTCTGTGTAACGATGGCTTGAGTCTGGTGACTCTGGTGCCTAAGGCGCAGGTAAACCTGTTGACCCAGAAGGTGCACAGACGCTGCGCCGGTCCGCGCAAGCGTATCGGTGTCTTGCTGCTGGGCATAGGCAACATAGGCGAAGCTTGGATCGATCTCTTCAAGCGTGCCCGCCCCGTGCTCAATAAAGAGCTTGAAGTCAGCGTCGAGCTGGTGGGACTCTTGAGTTCCAAGAAAGCGCTGCTGAGCGAGACAGATATTGACTTAAGCAGCTGGCAACAGGCCTTCGAGGAGCGTGGTACTGGCTGGCAGTACACCCATCTGTTCGAGCAGTTACAGGCGTTAAATTGCGATGAGTTGATCGCCCTGGATATCAGTGCCAGCGCCGATCTCACCCTGCAATATCCAGAGTTTTTTGCCCGGGGCATTCATATCGTCAGCGCCAACAAGCTGGCGGGTTCTGGGCCGCTGGCCTTCTATCAGGAGCTGAAACAGCAGCTGGGCAATCGTCGTCTGTTTTGGCGTTATAACGCCAGCTGTGGTGCGGGCCTGCCGGTGCAACATGCGCTGAACGATCTGCATAACAGCGGCGATAGCATAGAGGCGGTCGGCGGCATCTTCTCTGGCACCCTGTGCTGGCTGTTCGAGCACTATGACGCCAAGAAACCCTTCTCCGAGCTGGTGCTGGAGGCTAAGGGGCTGGGCATTACCGAGCCAGATCCCCGCGACGACCTCTCCGGCCGGGACATGCAGCGCAAGTTGCTGATCTTGGCCCGTGAGATAGGTTACGACATTGAGCTGGACGATATCGAGCTGGAGTCTCTGGTGCCGACTACGCTGGCCGAGATCCCGTTGGATGATTTCATCAAACGTATGGCCGAGCTCGATGGCGAGATGTTGCAGCAGTATCAGGCTGCTGCCGAGCAGAACAAGGTGCTCAGGTATGTGGCGTCATTGGATTCAGACCAGGGCCTGCTCAAGGCCAAGGTGGGGATCCAGTGGGTCGATAGGAGCCACCCGTATGCCAATCTGACGCCGGGCGATAATGTCTTCGTGATCCGCAGCGATTTCTATCAGGACAATCCGCTGATCATACGTGGTCCGGGTGCCGGGCGCGAGGTGACGGCTGCCGCGGTGCAGTCGGATCTGGCGCAGATCTGCCGGGATCTCCTGCAAGAGTGATTCAAAGGGTCGATGCGTGCATCGGCCTTTTTTATAGCTTTTTCTCTTCTTCTTTATATCTCTCTTTCAGTGTATTTCGCCGGATGAATTGGTGAGATAGGCCTGCCTGTGTCTGCCGTTTCACTTTCGGACTATCTTATAAACAGATTGTTTTTTAATGAGGCAATTTTTGGGCTTGACATCACTCTGAGTTTCTCTAGTATATGGACATATAGACGTCCAAACGTCTAAAATATTTTTTGCTCTAGGTCTGAGGGAATTAAGATGGCTTTTCATCACGCACAACACGCCAATTCATTGAATCAAAGCTTGTCTGAGCTTAATGGTGATATCAATGTGTCATTTGAGTTTTTCCCGCCGGCCACCCCCGAGATGGAAACCATTCTGTGGAACTCCATCAGACGCCTGGAGCCGCTTAAGCCTAAGTTTGTCTCGGTAACCTATGGTGCTAATTCTGGCGTGCGCGATCGTACCCATGGGGTGATCGAACGTATTCAGAAGGAGACAGATCTGGTGGCGGCGCCCCATCTGACCCTGGTCGATGCCAGCGATGAAGAGCTGGTCGAGCTGGCGAAGCATTACTGGAACTCGGGTATACGCGACATCGTTGCGCTTCGTGGCGATCTGCCCGCGGGCAGCCCTAAGCCGACCCGTTTTGCCAACGACCTGGTGCGCCTACTCAAATCTGTGGCCGACTTCGATATCTCGGTGGCGGCCTATCCTGAGGTGCACCCGGATGCGCCCAATGCCCAGGCGGATCTGATCAACCTCAAGAAGAAGATAGATGCGGGGGCCAACCGCGCCATCACCCAGTTCTTCTTCGATGTGGAGTCTTACCTGAGATTCAGAGACCGCTGCGTGGCCGCCGGAATCGACGTGGAGATAGTGCCGGGCATTCTACCTGTGACCAACTTTACTCAGCTGAAACGCTTCGCCGGCATGACCAATGTGTCTATCCCGAGCTGGCTACATCGGCAGTTTGAGGGGTTAGATGATGATCCATCGACCCGCCAGATGGTCGGGGCCAACGTGGCCATCGACATGGTCAAGGTGTTGTCGCGAGAAGGGGTGAAAGACTTCCACTTCTATACCCTGAACCGCGCTGAATTAACCTATGCCATCTGCCATACCCTTGGTGTAAGACCCGGTAAATAGCATTTCGTTTGCCAGAATAGACGTCTAGCCCCGCCTCGATTGGTGGGGCTTTTTATTCCTATTATCAATAGTCCTGGTGTGGTTTTTCTTCTATGATTGACCACAGCCAATAAGGAGGTTGATATGTATAGAATGCTTATCGGAGTGACAGTGCTTTTCCTGAGTAGTCAGGCGATGGCCGCCAACGAGATGCCACCGGCCGCCGCCCTGTGTGGTAGTTGTCATGGCCCGACCGGGATGGGCATAGAACCTATCGCGCCGCGTATCGCCGGACTCTCTTCCGAATATATTGCCAAGCAGATCCACCTGTTTCAGCAAGGCGACAGACAAAACCCCAGCATGACGCCCATGGCTATGACGGTGCAGGGAGAGGCCATCAATCAGGTGGCAGATTACTTTGCCGCTCAGCCAGTGCCTGACTTTTCCCCAGCCTTACGCGGTAGCCAGACTAGCTACCAAAGCGTGGCGGAAACCTTGGTCTATCAAGGGGACTGGCAGCGCACCCTGCCGGCCTGTGTCTCTTGCCATGGCCCCTCGGGGATAGGCGGAGGCCAGTTTCCACGTCTGGCGGGGCAGCAGGCCAGCTATCTCAAGACACAGCTGATGGCCTGGCAGTCAGGCACGCGTAAGGGCGATATCGATAACATGATGGGCAATATCGCCAGCAAGTTGAGCCAGGATGAGATAGCGGCCCTGGCCGACTATTTTGCCACATTGAAGTAGGGAGGTGGATATGAACAGGAATCTAATGACACTCAGCGGCCTACTCTTGTTTGCCCTTGGCAATAACTTACAGGCGGGTGACTTACCCGATAAGCAGGCTGAGCTGAAACTGGCGGCGCCAGTGCAGGATGCGGATTATCTTAAAATGCGTTCCCTTGCCAGCATCCCCGAAGGTGCCTTCGGCGACAAGGTGCGCTTGGGTTATCAGCTGTTCGTCAATACCCAACAGCTTAGGGGCCAATATGTGGGCAATGAGCTGAACTGTGTCAACTGTCACATGGATGCCGGACGCAGGGCCAATGCCTCACCCCTATGGGCCGCCTATCTGGCCTATCCCGCCTATCGCAAGAAGAACGATAAGGTGAACAGCTATCAGGAGCGGATCCAGGGTTGTTTCACCTATTCGATGAATGGCAAGGCGCCCGAGTCGGGCAGCGAGCCCCTGGTAGCGCTGTCGGCCTACTCCTACTGGTTAGCCATGGGGGGCCTGTTGGATAAGTACGGCGTGACTGGCGCCGTGCCCGAACTGAGCGATGCCGAGCTGCTCAAAGGCGGCAAGCGGGAGGATTTTGTCTTGCCCGAGGCGATCGCCAAGGCCACGACACTCGATGAGCGTGCCAAGCTGCCGGGCAGAGGCTTCCCCGCCATCCCTAAGCCCGAACAGGCTTATTCGCCTGCGCGCGGCGAGCAAGTCTATCGGGCTCATTGCCAGTCTTGCCACGGTGAAAACGGCGAAGGGCTAGCCATGGGCGGTGTCTATAGCCTGCCGCCGTTGTGGGGGCCGAACAGCTTTAACTGGGGAGCTGGCATGCACAGGGTCAACACGGCGGCCAATTTTATCTATGAGAATATGCCTCTGGGTAAGAGTGTGCAGCTTTCGCATCAGGAGGCCTGGGACGTGGCGGCCTTTGTGGTCTCCCATGAGCGACCACAGGATCCACGACTGGAAGGCGAGAAGGTGATGGAGCTGAGCAAACGTTATCATCAGCATCAAGGCTATTACGGCAAGAGTCTGGGTGAGGGGGCGGTGCTCGGCACTCAATCCTACCCCATCAATCCGGTTAAGCAATAAGCCTTAAGTAATAGGCCTTAAGCTTGTCCCGTCTGAGACTGAGTGTTAACGTTAACGGCTAACACTCAGTCTTTATGGATTCTATGCGCACGAATGCCAGTCAGTGCCCCCTGTGTCACAAGCCCAATCAATGCGCCGTCGTGGCGGGGCGTGAGAATGCTACCTGTTGGTGTCATCATCAGACGTTTGCGGCCAAGGCGCAGTTGCCTCAATCCATAGCCCCAGATGTTTGTATCTGCCAGGCCTGCGCCGAGGCGCTTAGGCTGGAGGCCGAGTTAGGGGTTAAGCGAGTCGATTAATGGTCAATCAATTATTTAAGGATGAATATTTATGAAAAATAGCGCCATCATGCTTTTAGGCCTGCTTGTTCTCGCGGGATGTAGCAATTTAACGCTGACGACCAATATCTCACCCGAAGAAGCGTTAAAGACCTCCAAGGTGGAGGAGTATAGTATGGCCGAAATTGGCCGTTATAAGGCGGATTCTCTGGGAAAAGTGTCAACCTCTATGTGCCGTACCCGCTCTACTCAGCCGAAACCGACCGAGTCTTTATTGGTTGGCAACCTTAAATATAAGGCGCAGAAGTTGGGAGCTAACGGCATAGTCGTCATGGAGTGTGTCGATCATAAAATTAATAACGATTGTCCTGAGTTCTTGCGGTGTGATGCGCTGGCCTACCGCGTCGACTTCGACGCCCTGTAAAATAAAAAAGAGGCGAATTCGCCTCTTTTTTCATCTTATGCGCTATCGAGCGCTTGGGTAGTAGTTAGGGCCTTCGATTCTAAATGGAATGGTCTCTCTTCCCCAGTCAGACAGCAATACATCTCTAACACGTTCACTGTCACCCTCTGTGCTACATCCCCACATCTCGGCGCAGGTGCGTCCGGCGATGTTGGAGCCTGTACCCGACTCTGTATCTGGGCGGCTGTTATTGAGGCGGGCAATTTCGTCGTCGAAATAGCGGTTATAGTCGGGAGCCGTTACTGTTATGGTTTCCATTTCACCCACTGGGGCATTGCTGCCTGGTTTGGCGTCCTTGTCCGCGTCGACCATGGCATATAGCTTAGGTAGCGGCAGAGTCGTGGCCAGTTCTGAGTTTTTCAGCTTATTGGCAAAGTCTTTGGCCGAGACATTGTTCAGCTCATAGGCCTTAGATAACCATTTGTCGGCTTCGTGGAGATCCTGTTTAACAAGGTTGTCATTGAGATAAACCTTACCCAGTATGAGCGCACTAGGTGAAAAATCGACTTTTAGACTGCGTTCTAACAGTGATATTGCCTTATCGACATCTTGGTAGTCGGTGTCTTGTAGGTACATGACTGCTGCCTTGTACTGCGCCGTCGTGTTGCCAAACTTGGCGGCGCGTCTAAACCATTTTAGTGCTTTCTTTGGGTTTTTCTTGGTGCCGTAACCTGCATAGTAGAGTTCCCCCAGGGTTGCCATGGCATCTGAGTGACCTCGCTTGGTCAAGATGGTATAAGCCTTAAAGTATTCCTTACATTCGGCCGAATCACACTCAGGCAACCCAGAGGCGTAACTCGTTGAAGTAATTGCCCAAAAGGTCAAGCCGATTGAGAGTGTTTTGATCATCCTTTTCATTATGTTGTCCTATTTTGGTGGTTGATGCGCTTTAACCCACTAAGCCTCAATTGGCTCAGAGTACATCTTGTTGAGGCTGATATTATCGAAAACATTATCGAAAACTAAGTGCAATCTTTCCCCAGTCAGAGAGCAAGACGTCACGTATGCGATCTTTGTCGCCTTCACTACTACAAGCCCACATGTCAGCACAGGTACGGCCTGCGATGTTGGATCCTGTTCCTTTAGCTGTATCAGGTTGGCTGTTATTTAATCGAAGAATTTCATCATCAAAGAACTGGGTATAGTCAGGCGCGGTTACCGTGATGGTTTCCATCTCTCCAACTGGGGCATTACTGCCGGGTTTGTTGCTGGCTTGTGCGTCTAGCAGGGCATAGAGCGTCGGCAGGGCGAGCGTTTGACCTTGTTCGGACGCTTTAAGTTGCTTGGCAAATTTTTGCGCCTCTTGGTTGTTAAACTCATAGGCCTTGGCTAGCCAGTGATCGGCCTCAGCAAGGTCTTGTTTAACGAGTTCGTTTCCAAGATAAATTTTACCCAGAACGAAGGCGCTGGGAGAGAAACCGACTTTACTGCTGCGTTTGAGCAGTGTGATGCCTTTGTCTATATCTCTATCTTTTGTATCTTGAAGATACATGATCCCGGCCTTGTACTGGGCCGTGGTATTGCCAAACTTGGCTGCACGCCTAAACCACTTGAAGGCCTGTTTCATATCTTTCTCTGTGCCATAGCCTGCATAGTAGAGTTCACCTAGGGTGGCCATGGCATCCGAATGGCCTCGCTTGGTCAAAATGGTATAGGCTTTGAAATACTCCTGACATTCAGCCGTGTCACATTCGGGGAGCCCGGCGGCAAAACCTTGCGAGGTAACCGCTAATAGGCTCAGTCCAACTGAGAGTGCTTTGAGTCTCTTCTTCATCATCTCGTCCTTTGATAGTGCTGACAAACTCCAACCCTTTTAGCCTGATAGGCTATAAGTACCACTCGTTGAAATGAAATTACCTAACATCTAAGGCCAATGCGAAATTGCCCCAATCCGATAATTGTAGATCTCGAATATGTTGGCTGTCGCCCTCGCTACTACAGGCCCAGATATCTAAGCAGGTTCGTCCAGCGATGCTGGAGCCGGTACCCTTTGTCGTGTCGGGACGGCTCTGGTTAAGCAGAGCTATCTCCTCATCGAAATAGGCGGCATAGTCAGGGGCCTCAACCAGTATTATCTCCATCTCTTCCAAAGATGATTTACTGTCGGCCGCGACGGGCTTTTCGGCATCGACAAGTGCAAACAGTTTAGGCAGCGGGAGCTTGGCGGTATCGGGCGATTCTCTGAGGGTTTTGGCAAATTTCATTGCCTCTAAGTTGTTAAGCTTATAAGCGAGCGTCAGCCACCTGTCCGTTGCGGCAAGATCTCTTGGGATCAGTTTGTCTTGCAGGTAGATCTTGCCTAAGGCTAGCGCGCTTGGTGAAAACGTCGCTTTGGCGCTACGTTTTAGCAAAGCGATCCCTTTGTCGATATCTTGGTATGCAGAGGTTTGCAAGTACATGATCCCGGCTTTATATTGCGCTGTGGTGTGGCCAAACTTGGCGGCGCGTCTAAACCACTTAAAGGCCTTATCGAGATCTTTTTCCGTGCCATAGCCCGAGTAGTAGAGTTCACCAAGCGTCGCCATTGCGCTCGAATGACCCCGTTTGGTCAAGATAGTATAGGCGTCAAAATAGGCCTCGCATTCTGCCGTTTTACAAGGGGCTAACTGAGTTGCATTGCAAAGAGGGGCTATCGCGACCAAAGCTGCTACGAACAAAAGCTTATTCACGATTCGCTGCATGCCGATATCCTTTAGTAAAATGTTAATAACTATTACTATCAGTAACTAATGGAGAGTGCCATAGTACTAAAGTGCTAATGTTTGGTGATCTCTTAGTCCTCTCCCGGCATGGCTAAGAGCGGGCTCGATTTAGGAATTTTTAATCTATTCAGAACAAGGTCAGATATTTAGCCTGTTGGCATTAAGTGGCTCAAGTTGTCTGGTAGGAAGGGCAGGATTGGCAAGGGGGAGTGATGGACAAGCTTGATGCGATCGTTATCGGTGCCGGTGTGGTTGGGCTCGCGGTGGCGGCTAGCTTGAGTCGGCGTTTTGGTAATGTGCTGATTATAGATCGCGCCGAGACAATAGGCACTGGCATCAGCAGTCGCAACAGTGAGGTGATCCACGCAGGGATCTACTACCCGACTGGGAGTCTCAAGGCGCAGCTTTGCGTTGAGGGTAAACAGCAGCTATATGCCTATTGTCGTCGCCGGGATGTCGCCGTGAATCCACTGGGTAAGCTGATAGTGGCGACTCCGGCCGAGCAGGAGGCGAAGCTTGACGCCTTGCTGGTAAACGCTCGGGCCAATGGGGTCGATGATCTTGTCCCCCTTGGTCGCCGGCAACTGCTGACGCTCGAGCCGGCGCTCAAGGCATCTGCCGGGTTGCTCTCTCCCTCTACCGGTATTGTCGACAGTCATGGCTTGATGTTGAGTCTGCTGGCCGAGGCGGAGGATCATGGCACGATATTCTGCCCCCATACCGAGTTTATCACCGCCCAGGCCGATGCGAATGGCTTTAGGGTGGAGCTGATGCAGCAAGGGGAGCGGGTGAGTCTGGATACCAGCTACCTGATCAACTGCGCCGGTCTATATGCCACAGAGGTGGCGACTCGTATTGAGGGGGTGGCAGAGTCGCTCATTCCACAGCTTTATTGGTGCAAGGGACATTACTTCGCCTATCAGGGCAAGAGCCCGTTTTCGCATCTCATCTATCCCGTGCCCGAGCCTGGGCTGAAAGGCTTAGGGATCCACGCGACCTTAGATCTCGGCGGTCAGCTTAAGTTTGGCCCGGATACCCAGTACCTGACGCCCGACTCCCAGGAAGATTATCGGGTGCCAGAAGCGCTGCGCCAGCGTTTTTATCAGGCGATTTCGCGTTATTATCCTGGCTTAGATATCGATCGTTTGGTTCCGGATTACGCCGGGATCCGCCCTAAGCTGCAAGGGCCAGATGACACCGAGGTGGCTGATTTCTTGATTCAGGGGGAGGGGCAGCATGGCATACCAGGCTTGGTGATTCTGCTGGGAATCGAATCCCCCGGATTAACGGCGAGTCTGGCCATTGCCGAGCAGGTCTCTCGGCAGTTAGGGACGCCATAAAAAAAGGAGCCGAGAGGCTCCTTTTCTGAGTTCGTGCGCTTTAATCGCGCCAGGGACGGGCGTTAGCCGTTGTCTCTGTTGCCCTTGCGGTGTGACTTGCGCTCACCCACAGGCTTGCGACGACGCGGTGCACGGTTGTCATCGCTGGCGTTGACGATTTCGCTGCCCGCTTCGCGGATGTTTAGCGGCTTGCCACATACGCGCACCTTCTTCAGGTGTTGCAGGACATCCTTTGGCATGCCTTCTGGCAGGTCGATCGAGGTGATCTGATCGAACAGTTGGATCTGACCTATGTAACGGCTGTCGATGTTGGCTTCGTTGGCAACGGCGCCGACGATGTTGCCCACGCCCACACCATGGTCACGACCCACGTCTAGCACGTAGCGGCACATCTTGACGTCTGGATGATCTTTCAGCGTATCTGCCTGGCCCAGGTTTGCCGGGGTCGGACGCGATTCGCGGCGGCCACGAGGAGCACGATCTGAGCGGTCGCCACGGTCACGCGAGTTGCGCTCGTCACGGCTATCGCGCTGACGCTCCTGGATAGGAGGCAGTTGCAGAGGACGCTCCTGCTGAACCATGTTCAACAGCGCGGCCGCAAGCACTTCTGTGTCCACTTCCAGTTGCTGACACAGCTGGGCGACGGCGCCATGCATGAAGTCCAGCGACTCGTTGTCTATGGTGTTCGAAACCTGCTCACCCAGACGCGACAGACGACGCTCGGCCACTGTCTCAGGGCTTGGCACGTTCATCGGCGAGATACGGCTCTTGGTCGCACGCTCAATGGTGCGCAGCATGCGCATCTCTCTGTGGGTGACGAACAGAATCGCCATACCGGTACGACCGGCGCGGCCGGTACGACCGATACGGTGTACGTAGGCTTCGGTGTCGTAGGGGATATCATAGTTGATCACGTGACCGATACGCTCAACGTCCAGACCTCGGGCGGCCACGTCGGTGGCGATCAGGATATCCAGCTTGCCACGCTTAAGCTGATCGACGGCGCGCTCACGGGCCTGTTGGTTCATGTCGCCATGCAGTGGCGATGAGGCATAACCACGGGCTTCAAGCTTCTCGGCCAGCTCAACACAAGAGTTACGGGTACGTACGAAGATGATGATACCTTCGGTGTTTTCCACTTCCAGTACGCGTACCAGAGCCTCGAGTTTGTTGTGCTGAGACACCTGCACGAAACGCTGCTCGATAGACTCAACCGTGGTGTGGCTGGCGGCGATGCTGATGTGTTCCGGCGTTTGCAGGTACTTGTTGGCGACGCGCTTGATCTGCTCAGGCATGGTGGCCGAGAAGAGTGCCAGTTGACGCTCCTGTGGCGTGTGCTCCAGGATCCATTCGATGTCGTCGATAAAGCCCATCTTGAGCATTTCGTCGGCCTCATCGAGTACCAAGGCGTTGAGTGTCTCTAGCTTAAGGGTGCCACGACGCATATGGTCCATGACACGGCCAGGTGTACCCACGACGATCTGTGGGCCACGACGCAGGGCGTTAAGCTGTTGATGCATGCTCTGACCGCCGTAGATAGGCAGTACGTGCAGGCCTTTCATAAATTTGGAGTAGCTACCGAAGGCTTCGGCAACCTGTACCGCCAGTTCGCGGGTCGGCGCCAGTACCAGAATTTGTGGCACGTTGCGGTTAGGATCGATAGCGTTGAGCAGGGGCAGGGCAAAGGCACCGGTTTTACCCGTACCGGTTTGCGCCTGGCCTAGAATATCTTTACCCGCCATGAGGGGGTCGATACTGGCGGCCTGGATCGGCGTAGGTTTTTCGTAACCTAGCTCGTCGAGAGCACGCAACAAAGGCTCGGACAGGCCGAGTTCGCGGAAAGTTTTTTCACTGGATGACATGGGTTGTAGCCTTGTGGTGTAACTAAAGTGCAGAGACTGCACCAAAAGATGTAAAAGACAGAAAATCAACCCCGTGTCGACTTCCCGCACCGAAAACGAATCAGTAAGCCGGTTATTATAACAGTAAGCCAGAGATCTTTCCACCGCCTGGCATAATTTTCGCAGTAAACTCAGGTGTCGTTAATTTAACCATTTAGTTAACAGTGAGTTACATTTTTCAAAAATACAGAAATCCCTGTGTTTTGTATTAGTTATTCAAGAGATAAGTGTCAATTATTAACAGTTTATAGGCAGTTTCCGTAACAGCGGCCAGAAAATTAACATCTATCTTACTCGCCTCGTCACTGGGTTGGTGGTAATCCTTGTGGGGCGGCACACCGAAGTAGAGCCAGGGGATGCCTGCCTGATGAAAAGGATAATGATCTGAGGCTCTTAACCAATCGACTTTCTGTATCGTCTTGCCCGCTTCCGGCGGATGATTGGCGCGAATACAAAGATTGACCGTCTGCTCCAGCCGGGCCTTGATCTGCTCGAACTGGCTAAAACCGCGGCGGCCTTCTAGGTAAATACGGCTGTTGCGTGCGGGGCGGCCTATCATGTCGAGATTGACCATCAGCTGGATCTGACTCGGTTTGAGCTTGGCATCCGGCGCCATCAGACCGTCGACAAAGGCCTTGGAACCGTAGAGACCCGGCTCTTCGGCGTCGGTGGCGATAAACATCAGGTTTGCGTCTCTTGGCAGGCGTGCGCTGTGGGTAGCGATCTCTAGCAGACCGGCGACCCCTGAGGCATTGTCGTCGGCGCCGTGATAGAGCTTATAGCCCTGTTTGCCCAAGTGATCATAGTGGGCGACCACCAGACGCCAACTGTCGCTGGGCTCGCTTGCCGGCAATATGCCTATGATGTTGGTGCCGAGGCGGGTGCCGAACTGATAGTCGTACTCAAAGTCGTGATCGAAACGGCCCTGCCAGGGAGTGAGACCCGCCTGATGCATCTGACCAATTATGTAATCTCTGGCCAGGGCGGCGCCGTCTGTGCCTGTCTTGCGCCCGGCGAATTGATCGCTGCTGAGGGTCTCGACGTGGGCGAGGAGCCGTGCTTGGTCGCTCCAGGCGAGCCGGTACTCATCGCCGCAGCGCCTATCGTTCGGGCTCTCGGCGCAGCCTACCAGGCCTAGTGTGAGCAGGCTCAGGGTGAACAGGCCCAGCTTAAGTAGACTTAGCAGTGGTGCGAGCCTTAAGTAGTGCTTATGGACAGGGGCGTAGGGAATTCTCAATGACGGCAATCCTCGGGTCTGAATATTTCTAAGCTACCCCTGTTTGCCGGGGAAAGAAACAAAAAAGCCAGCCTGTCTAGGCTGGCTTCTTAAGGCCGTCAGCTTGAGTTAGCCCTTTAACAGCGGCTTGAGGAAGCGCGCCGTGTGGGAACTTGGATGCTCGGCGACCTGCTCAGGTGTGCCGCTGACCAGTATGGTGCCGCCGCCGGAGCCGCCCTCTGGGCCGAGGTCGACGATCCAGTCCGCCGTCTTGATCACATCCAGGTTATGCTCGATAACCACTATGGTGTTGCCATGGGCCTTGAGGCGATGCAGCACATCCAGCAGCAGCTGAATGTCGGCAAAATGCAGACCCGTGGTAGGCTCATCCAGAATATAGAGGGTCTTGCCGGTATCGCGTTTCGACAGCTCCTTGGCCAGCTTGACCCTTTGAGCCTCACCACCAGAGAGGGTGGTGGCGCTCTGGCCCAGGCCGATGTAGGAGAGACCGACCTCCATCAGGGTCTGCAGCTTGCGGGCGATGGCCGGCACGGCGTCGAAGAACTCGCGCGCCTCCTCGACCGTCATCTCCAGTACCTCGTGGATGTTCTTACCCTTGTAGCGTACCTCCAGGGTCTCGCGGTTATAGCGCTTGCTCTTACAGCTGTCACAGGGCACATACACATCCGGCAGGAAGTGCATCTCCACCTTGATCAGGCCATCGCCCTGGCAGGCCTCACAGCGTCCGCCCTTGACGTTGAAGGAGAATCGCCCCGGCTTGTAGCCACGGGTTCTCGCCTCCTGGGTGGCGGCAAACAGCTCGCGGATCGGGGTAAAGATCCCCGTATAGGTAGCCGGGTTAGAGCGCGGTGTGCGGCCGATGGGGCTCTGGTCGATATCCACCACCTTGTCGCAGTGATCCATGCCAGTGACTTTCTGGTAAGGTGCGGGTTCATCTACCGTGGCGCCGTTGAGCTGGCGATGAGCGATCTTGTAGAAGGTGTCGTTGATCAGGGTCGACTTGCCCGAGCCCGATACCCCAGTGACACAGGTAAACAGGCCGACGGGAATGGTGAGGTCGACCTGCTTGAGGTTGTTGCCCGAGGCGCCGAAGAGTTCGATCACCTTGCTGGCATCGTACTGGGCGCGTTTCTCGCTGATCTGGATCTGCTTCTTACCCGAGATATATTGGCCTGTGACCGACTCGTCGCAGGCGATAATCTCCTTGAGCGGGCCGTCGCAGATCACCTGACCGCCATGCACCCCGGCGCCCGGGCCGATATCGATAATATGATCCGCCATGCGGATGGCATCTTCGTCGTGTTCGACCACGATTACCGTGTTGCCGAGATCCCGCAAGTGGATCAAGGTGTTGAGCAGGCGCTCATTGTCTCGCTGGTGCAGGCCGATGGAGGGTTCATCCAGCACATACATGACGCCAACTAGGCCGGCGCCGATTTGGCTGGCCAGACGGATACGCTGGGCCTCGCCGCCGGAGAGGGTGTCGGCCGAGCGTGACAGGCTCAGATAGTTGAGGCCGACGTTCACCAGGAAGCCGAGGCGATCGCGCACCTCCTTGAGGATCTTCTCGGCGATCTGTGCCCGCTGGCCGGTCAGGCTCAGCTGCTCGAAGTATTCCATCGCCTCGCCGATAGACCACTCAGTGAGTCTCGGCAGGTTGAGGTCTTCGATAAACACATGGCGGGCCTCTTCACGCAGGCGAGAGCCACCACAGCTGCTACAGGCTTGGGTGTTGATATACTTGGCCAGCTCTTCGCGTACCGCGTTTGATTCCGTCTCGCGGTAGCGTCTGTCCATGTTATTGAGGATCCCTTCGAAGGGGTGGTTGCGCACCACCACATCGCCGCGATCGTTAATGTATTTGAACGCTATGCTCTCCTTGCCTGAGCCGTGCAGCACTATGTTGCGTATCTTGGCGCTCAGTTTCTCAAACGGCGCCTCGACATCGAACTTATAGTGCTCCGCCAGCGAGGTGAGCATCTGGAAATAGTAGAAGTTGCGTCTGTCCCAGCCGCGGATCGCGCCGCCAGCCAGTGAGAGTTCGGTATTGGTGATCACCCTGTCGGCATCGAAAAATTGTTGCACGCCCAGGCCATCACAGGTGGGGCATGCACCGGCCGGGTTGTTGAAAGAGAAGATGCGCGGCTCCAGCTCTGCCATGGAGTACCCACAGTGGGTACAGGCAAAGTTGGCCGAGAACAGCAGTTCTTCGCTGTCGCCGTCCATGGAAGCGACGGTGGCGATACCGCCAGAGAGTTCCAGCGCGGTCTCGAAGGATTCTGCCAGACGCTGCTGCAGATCGTCACGCACCTTGAAGCGATCTACCACCACCTCGATGGTGTGCTTTACGTGGAGCTCCAGCGCCGGGGGATCGGACAGATCGCACACCTCGCCGTCGATACGGGCGCGGATAAAGCCCTGGGCCGCCAGGCTGTCCAGCAACTTGACGTGTTCGCCCTTGCGGTCGTTAATCACGGGTGCCAGCAGCATCTGGCGGCTGCCTTCTGGCAGGGTGAGCACCTTGTCGACCATCTGGCTGACGGTCTGCGCCGCCAGTGGTTGGTTGTGGGTCGGACATCTCGGCTCGCCGACGCGGGCAAACAGCAGACGCAGATAGTCGTAGATCTCTGTGATGGTGCCCACTGTAGAGCGCGGGTTATGGGAGGTCGATTTCTGTTCGATTGAGATCGCCGGACTCAGGCCCTCGATATGATCCACATCTGGCTTCTCCATCAGGCTGAGAAACTGGCGCGCATAAGCCGACAAGGATTCGACATAACGACGCTGGCCCTCGGCGTAGAGGGTGTCGAAGGCGAGTGAGGATTTTCCTGAACCCGACAGGCCAGTGATCACAATAAGCTTATCTCTGGGGATCGTCAGGTTGATGTTTTTGAGATTGTGGGTGCGGGCGCCACGAACTTCAATCTTGTCCATCTGTCTCTCTGGTTGTGCCGAAAAAGAGACTGATTATCGCATAAAAATTGAGTTAGGTCATAGAAAAGCCCAGCCTGTGATCTGGCCATGGGGGGAGTGCAATTGCGCATTTTGCTCGCATCTTCAACTTTTCTTTTTGAGCTATTTCTCCGCTTCGTGATAAACTGCGCGACTTATTTATGAATACAGATCAGGGCGAATAATGGCCAATAATGGACTGTCTAAGACTGAGAAAAGAGTCGCGTTTTCACTAGCCAGTGTATTTGGGCTACGCATGATGGGCTTGTTTATGATCATGCCTGTCTTTGCGTTGTACGGACAACACCTTGAGGGATTCTCTCCCCTGTGGGTGGGGATTGCCATCGGGGCCTATGGCCTAACCCAGGCCATCTTGCAGATCCCTATGGGGATCCTATCGGATAGATATGGCCGCAAGCCTATCATTCTTATCGGCCTGGCCCTGTTTGCCCTGGGCAGCCTGCTGGCCGCCTCGGCCGATTCTATCTATGGTGTCGTCGCAGGACGAGCACTGCAGGGGATGGGGGCAATTGCCGCCGCCGTGTTGGCCCTGGCCGCCGACCTGACCCGGGATGAGCAACGCACTAAGGTGATGGCCATCATAGGCATGTGCATCGGCTTCTCCTTCGCGCTCTCTCTGCTGGTGGGGCCGATCGTGGCCGAGCATCTTGGCTTGTCTGGCTTGTTTGCCATGACGGCCGGTCTCGCCCTGTTGGGGATGGTGATAGTGCAGCTGCTGGTGCCTAACCCTATTGGTCAGGCGCCCAAAGGCGATACCGTCGCCGCGCCAGCCAAGCTCAAGGCGATGCTCACCGACCCGCAACTCTTCCGTCTGGATGCGGGGATCTTCATCCTGCATCTGGTGTTAACCGCCGTATTCGTGGCGCTGCCGCTGGATCTGGTCGATGCCGGCCTGGTGAAAGAGAAGCACTGGATGCTCTATTTCCCTGCCTTCGTAGGGGCCTTCTTCCTCATGGTGCCGCTGATCATCATAGGGGTGAAGAAGAAAAACACTAAGGCGACCTTCCAGATCGCCCTGCTTATCATGATCGCCGCCCTGGCCGCCATGGCGCTGTTTGCCAACAGCCTGGTGGTGCTGAGCGTCGCCGTGGTGCTCTTCTTTACCGGTTTCAACTATCTTGAGGCCTCCTTACCTAGCCTGATCGCCAAGTTCTGCCCAGTGGGCGACAAGGGATCGGCCATGGGGGTTTACTCTACCAGTCAGTTCCTCGGCGCCTTCTGTGGAGGCCTGCTGGGTGGCGGCGCCTATCAGCTGCTGGGCGCCGCCGGTGTGTTTGCCGTGGCACTGGGCCTGATGTGCCTGTGGCTGCTGCTGACACTGGGTATGCAAAACCCCGTGCTGTTAAAGAGTTACACCCTGGAAGCCGAGGTCGAAGGTAAAGAGCAGGCCCGCGCCATGGCGACCGAGCTGTCGCAGCTGCCCGGCGTGGCAGAGGCCATTGTGGTGCTTGAGGAGAAGGTCGCTTATTTAAAAGTTGATGAGCATTTCGATTTGAGACAGGCGCGAGCTGTGTTAGGCTCTTCCAATTAACAGATTCGCGGTCGAGTACGGCCGTGCATCTGTACCTAATTTAGATTTATAAGATTATCGCAGGAGATTTCAATGGCCAGTCGTGGTGTCAATAAGGTAATTTTGGTCGGTAACCTGGGGAAAGATCCCGAGGTTCGTTACATGCCAAACGGCAACGCCGTAGCCAACTTTACAGTGGCGACCAGTGAGTCTTGGAAAGACCAGCAAGGTCAGATGCAAGAACGTACAGAGTGGCACAACATTGTAATGTACCGTCGTCTTGCGGAGATCGCCGGTGAGTACCTGAAGAAGGGCTCGAAAGTGTATCTGGAAGGTAAACTGCAGACCAGCAAGTGGCAGGATCAGCAGACCGGACAAGATCGCTACAAGACAGAGATCAACGTTAACGAGATGCAGATGCTGGATAGCCGTGGCCAAGGCCAAGGCGGTCAAGGTGGCCAGCAAGGTTACGGTGCGCCGCAACAGCAAAACCAGTACGCGCCACAGCAATCGGCGCCGGCCGCGCGTCCACAGCAGCCGCAACAATCGGCTCCTCAAGGTGGGTACGGTGCCCAGCAACAGCCACAGCAAGGTTATGGCGCTCAGCCACAGCAGGCTCCAGCCTATGCGCCTAAGCCACAGGCGGCTCCACAACAGCAAGCGCCGCAGCAGCGTCCAGCACCTCAGCCACAGCAGAATTTCACGCCGGATCTGGATGACGGTTGGGACGACGATATCCCATTCTAGGATTTGGTCGACAAATGTTTGCTTAAAACCCTGCCTTGGCAGGGTTTTTCTTTTCTTAGACTCTGCTGCGCCTTGCTTTGCTTAGCGCGCGCCGATTGGCGTCACCCTGTGGGAGTGTTCATTTACCGCCATGCGGTGTAAAATGCGCGCCCAGCCCGTAAAAGGGCGACTGCTAAACTTGGGTTACCTTTATTTATGTCATCTGCCACTATGCCAACTGCTATTAATCGTACTTTCTCTATTGCGCCCATGCTCGATTGGACTGACAGGCACTACCGCTTTTTCGCGCGCCTGATGTCTTCCGAGTTACTGCTCTATACCGAGATGGTGACGACCGGAGCGATCATTCATGGCAAGGGCGACTATCTGGCCTATAACCAGGAGGAGCACCCGCTGGCCCTGCAGCTAGGGGGATCCAATCCTGAGGATTTGGCAAAGTGTGCCAAGTTGGCGGCAGAGCGCGGCTATGATGAGGTCAATCTCAATGTGGGCTGCCCGTCGGATCGCGTGCAGAATGGCCGTTTCGGCGCCTGCCTGATGGCCGAGCCTGATCTGGTGGCTCAGTGTGTGGCGGCGATGAATGAGGTGGTGGATATTCCGGTAACGGTGAAGACCCGCATCGGCATCGACGAGCAAGACAGCTATGAGTTTCTCACCGAGTTTGTCGACAAGGTGAGCGCGGCTGGCTGCGACACCTTTATTATTCATGCCCGTAAGGCCTGGTTGCAGGGGCTGAGTCCCAAGGAGAACCGCGAGATCCCCGAGCTCGACTATGACAGGGTGTATCGCCTCAAGCAGGATTACCCTCAGCTGAGCATCTCCATCAATGGTGGGGTCAAGACACTTGAAGAGTGCGGCGAGCACCTCAAACAGCTAGACGGCGTCATGGTGGGCCGCGAAGCCTACCAGAATCCTTATCTGTTGGCTCAGGTGGATCAGCAGCTGTGCGGCCTGGACAAGCCAGTGCTGAGCAGAGATGCCGTTTTGGAGAATATGATTCCCTATATAGAGAAACATCTAGTGTCCGGTGGCCGCCTGAATCATATTACCCGTCACATGACAGGTTTGTACCAGGGAGAGGCGGGTTCGCGCGCCTGGCGTCGTTATTTGAGCGAGAATGCTCACAAGCCTGGTGCCGGTATCGCCGTAGTGCATGAGGCCAGAGCCAGCATGGAACTCAAATAAAAACATAATATAAACAATGTCTTGATTAAGATTGTTGCACAAAGCCGCTGATAACACAGCGGCTTTTTTTTGTCTAATTTTTAAACTTCTCACCAGAGTTGGCGAAAATTACCAGCCGGTAGTGAAACTCACTATCTTCTTAACCAGCCGCCTCAGTCCTAATGAATGTCTCAGCGGCATTAAATTTTATAAACTCTTATTTATCATGTGTTTATATTGTTTCTATAAAGTTGGCACACCCCTTGTATTGTCATAGATGTCATAAACGAAATGGAAAGGAAGACATCATGAACAAGCTAACTAAAGTATCGCTAATCGCCTCTCTACTTGTAGGTGCTAGCTTCTCTGCCTCGGCAGATGACTTTATCCCAACAGATATCACCGCCAAGCTGGAGCGTCATTTGGCGACTCAGATGCAGGAGATGATGGTGACTGCTCAGCAAGAACTGACACTTTCACTGCAGGCGCAGCTGTCAGAGTCGCTATTCGACACTAACCTTAAGCTGGCAGAAACGGCGACCAAGAGTGAAGAAGCATCGATGAAGAGTGCGATGGTTAAGGAATAACTCTGGTAAAGGAATACCATAGTTTGGGGAATTGTTATGACTTATCTGTTTGAGTTGGCAGCACTGTTACTGCTCCCAGTATTGAGCTTCGCGCTCTGCGCAACCTTAGTCTGTACCTTGAAATGGCATAAGGTGTTATAGCCGGGGCTCATGAATTTGTTGATAGTAAGGACAAGTATTATGAATATCGATGATCTGGTAAGAAGGCTAAAAAATCCTCGCAGCATAGTATGTGGTGTGGCGGCGATGACGGCAGACAAATTTGCCTGGTCTTGCCTATGGACTCGCGTCGTGTGGGCCGTGGCAGCCTTTATGAATCCGGCCTTCGTCTTGTTAGTGTATTTTGTATTGGCACTCGTTCTGCCGAAATGGAAACCAGGCTACTAGCCGTTAGGAATTAAGAGCGTGAAGGGACGTACGAATTTACAAAAAGCGCTGGATATCTTGTTGGCCCTGGGTGTCATCCTTATAGTGGCTGTGGCGCTGATGATGCTGGGACATTACTTTGAAGCGCGTTGGTTTTACATCAGCCTGGAGTCGCCCCAGTGGATCGACATAGGTTTGTGGAGTACGGCGCTGGTCAGTGCCCTGTTATTGATTCTGCTACTCTGGCTCACTCTGGCCTTTAGTTTTGTCGCCCTGGTTTCTTCTGTTTGTGTGCTAAGCGCCATCGCCATGTTGTTTGCCGGCTTTTCGCTGTTTTGGCCGATTCTCCTATTACTGCTGGCGGCTTGGGGCGTAGGCCAGGCTAGCCGGGTCGATTAGCCTGGCTCGATTTCTTTATCTGCTCAGGAAGGCGTTAAACTGCGCCTTGGCCTCATCGCTTTGCAGGCGAATGGCAAACTCTTCCAACTCTTTTTGCATCTGCTCCCTGATGAGCTCGCTGTCACCGCGTATCAAGCGGCGACTGGCTCTGAGTGCCTGAGGTGGCTTCTTCGCCAGCTTGATGCTTTGGCTCAGGGCATGACTCATCAACTCATCGCTTGGCAGCAGATCGTTGATAAGCCCCATCGATAGGGCGCTGTGGGCATCGAAGGCCTCACCGAGCAGCAGCAATTCGCTGGCCTTGGTCTGGCCGACTAGGCGGGGCAGTAGAAGGCTGGCACCGGCCTCGGGCACCAGGGCGAGATTGACGAAAGGTAGCTGAAACTTGGCTGTGTTGTCGGCATATACCAGGTCGCAATGCAGCAGCAGGGTCGTGCCTATGCCGACCGCAGGACCGGCCACGGCGGCGACCAGAGGTTTAGTGAGATCCAGCAGGGTGAACAGGAACCTGACGGTAGGATGATTCGGTCCTAAGTCACTATTTTTTAAAAAGTCGGCAACATCGTTACCCGAGGTGAAACAATCGCCTTCGCCTTTGAGGAGAAAGGCGTTAATTCCGTTGTCTGACTCCCCTTGGATAAGGTATTCTGTGAGCCGAGCATACATCTCAAGGTTAAGCGCATTGCGTTTGTCGGGGCGATTGATCGTGATGATGCGTACGCCCTGCTCATCCTGAAATTGAATGTTACTCATGGGTCAATAATCCTTATTTGGCAGATGGGTTAAAAAGGAGTTTAAGGCATTGAAACAGATTTTCAAACACGCGTTTAATTTTGTCCTGCTATCATGCACTTCATTTTCCGTATTGGCAAACGTCATGTTTGTCGATGGCTATGTCAGGGCCATGCCGCCGAGCGTGCCCAATACTGCCGCCTATTTCACCCTGATGAACCATGGGCCTGAGATCGATCTAGTAGGCGTCGATACAGAGGTAGCCGCCGAGGCGCAGCTACACACCCTGGTGGAAGAAGAGGGTGTAGTGAAGATGCGCCAACTCCCCAAATTTACCCTGGCCAGCCATGCTAACCTGGAGCTCATGCCCTCGGGTAAGCACGTGATGCTGCTAGGATTAAAAAAACCGCTGACGGAAGGACAGGAAGTGGTGTTAAGGCTAAAGTTTAGCGATGGCAGCGAGCAGCAGCTAACGCTGCCGGTGAGCAAGCAAGCGATAGCGACACAAGATGATGGCGAGCACCATCATCACCATTAATGGAGTAAGAGTATGCAGGTAACATGGAAACGGGTCAGCCTGGCGGCCGCCGTCTTATTTTTGATTGGTTACATCATCAGCGTATGGTGGAGCGTAGAGCCAGACAGCATAGAGCCCCATCAGCTCAATAACGAGACGGGCCATAAGATAGTGGGCTATGCGACCACTACCTCTTTGATTTTGACCATGGAAACCCTCCTCGATAAGAACGGTGGCTGGTTGTCCAACGATGTGATGCCCCCCTCGCTGTTTATGGACAATATGCCCGCCTTCGAGTTTGGCGCCATAGAGCAGGCGCGGGATCTGGCGCTGATCATGCGCAAGGAATTTAGCCGTTCCCAGTCGCAGTCTACCGCCGACAAAGATCTGCTGGCGGCCCACTCTAAGCTGAATATCGAACACACCAGCTGGTTGGTGCCGAGCGCCGAAGGCGAGTATCGTGACGCCATCAAGCTGCTCAAGCTCTATCGTGCCCGCATCGCAGACACCAACAACCCAGATGCTCAGTTCTACGCCCGCGCCGATAACCTCAACGAGTGGCTTAAAGAGGTGCAGAAGCGCCTGGGCAGCATGTCGCAGCGCCTGTCTGCCAGTGTCGGCCAGGAGCGGATCAATACCGATCTCGCCGGTGACACTGAGGCCAGCCAGTCGACGCCTAATCTGGCCAGCCAGGAGATCAAGACCGGCTGGTGGCAGATAGACGATGTCTTCTATGAGACCCGCGGCGCCACCTGGGCACTGCTGAACTTCATGAAGGCTATTGAGGTAGATTTCGCCGACGTATTGAAGAAGAAAAATGCTGAGGTCAGCTTGCAGCAGATCATTCGTGAGCTGGAAGAGACGCAGCAGCCTGTGTGGAGCCCGATCGTGTTGAACGGTTCTGGGTTTGGCATAGTGGCCAACCACTCGCTGGTGATGGCCAATTATATTTCCCGCGCCAATGCCGCGGTGATCGATTTAACTAACTTATTGACTCAAGGCTAATTAGATGAAAAAAACACTACTTGCATGTGCTCTGCTCGGGTCTTTGGCAGCGACGTCTGCACAGGCGGCTACTGTAGTTGGCTTCAAGGTGGGCGGCGACTACTGGAATGCCGACACCGAGGGTACTTTTGCTCAGAAGGGCCAGGCTCAACAGGAGTTTGATTACAGCTCTTCATCTCAGGGCAGCATCTGGGTCGCCATCGAGCATCCTATTCCTTTAGTGCCTAACCTGAAGATCCGCGAAAACCGTCTGGATGCAGATGGCAAGGCGACTTTGACCGGCGACTGGACATTCGGCGATCGCGTATTTAGCGACGATGTGACCACGGCAAGCAACCTAAGCAATACCGATTTCGTGCTCTACTATGAGCTGCTGGATAACGACATAGTGGCACTGGATCTCGGCGCCGCCTACAAGAAGATGCACGGCTCTTTCCGCGTACATCAGATCTCGCCATCTGGCGTGGTAGGGGCTTACGCGCAGAAAGATCTTAGTGACGGTGTGGTCATGGCTTACGCCAATGCTGAGGTGGGCATTCCTGGCCTGGGTCTGTATGGTTTTGCCGACGTGATGCAGGGCATAGACGAGAGCAGCGTCTACGACTACCAAGTGGGTCTGGGTTGGCAGTTTGACGGCGTGGCGCTAGATACCAAGGTGCGTGTCGGTTACCGCGACTTTAACTTCGATGTGAACAACTTCGACGGTGTGACCGCCAACATGCAGTTCAAAGGCTATTTCGCCGGGGTTGAGCTGGTCTTCTAATAGCTAGTTTGCAGACATAAAAAAACCGCCATGATGGCGGTTTTTTTGTGGCTAAAGCCTGACGTCTTACTGACTGACTTCAGGGGCCTTTAGGCCATTGTTGATGGCGATGACATCGTCTTCGCTCAGGGTGCCAGTCGCTTGTTTCAACGCCAAGATAGAGTTGATATAGCCATAACGGGCATTAGAGAGCTGACGCTTAGAGTCGTAAAGGTCACGGGTACGGTTGAGTACGTCGACGATAGTACGGGTACCGACTTCGAAACCTGCCTGGGTCGCTTTCAGTGCGCTCTCAGAAGAGATCACCGATTGCTCATAGGCGCGGATAGAGCTGATAGAGGCGCCAACGTTGTTGAAGTTGTTACGCACATCTTTCACTACCTTGCGGTAGGTCTGTTCCATCTTCTCGCTGGCTTCTACGTATTGGTACTGCGCCTGGTTGACCTTAGAGCTCACCTTAAAGCCTTCGAAGATAGGCACGCTCAGGGTCAGACCCACGTTGGCGTTGTCGTAATCGCTCAGATCACCTGCCTGATTCTTCTGATTCAGGTTGGTGGTGTAACCCGCATTCAGGCTCAGAGACGGCATGTGGCCCGCCTTGTAGAGCGAGATGGTCTGCTGGGCGATATCTTTACCGATACGCGTGGTTAACAGATCCACACTGCTGGTCTCGGCCATCTTCAACCAGTCGTTTGGCATGGCTGGGGTTGGCGGTACCGCGGTGAAACGTGTGGTATCCAGGATGTCGATAGACTTGTGGTCTATGCCGGTGATTTCTCGCAGGGCTTCGTAGCTGTTGATCAGCTGGTTTTCCGCCAGGATTTCCGATGCACGGGCCAAGTCATACTGGGCCTGAGCCTCGTGTACGTCAGTGATCGCGGTGAGACCCACGGCAAAACGTTGCTTGGTCTGCTCGAGCTGACGCTCGATGGCACGCTTCTCGGCGCCCTTGAATTCATAGTTATCTTTCGCGGCTAAGACGTCGAAGTAGGCGCCTGTTACGCGAATGATGAGTGACTGAAGTGTCGAGGCATAGGCTGCATCGGCCTGTGACGCCGCAAGCTCAGCAAGGTCGAGTCCAACCCAGGCGCTGTGATCATAGATCACCTGCTTGAGTGACAGCCCAGCATCGAGTCCGCTGTTGTACTTGTCATCATCAACATTGGTCCAGCTCTTTCCATAGCCTACGCTGGCGCTGATGGTGGGTAGCAAGGGGGCGCGGTTCTCTTCGATCTGCTCGTAGAGGCGGTCACGCTGCGCTTGTGCCTGGAGCGCAATAGGATCATTGGTAAGGGCCTGCTGATATATCTGCAGTAGATCGTCGGCATGCACGGCAGAAGTCGTTGCCGCGAGAGTCAACGCTGCACATAAGGTGCGGATCTTAAATTTCATTAGCTGTCCTTTTTTAGACATAAATACTCCGAGGCGGAGCCATTTACTTAATAAAGTTAAGTGATGCTTCAGCGCAAATCATTTGCGCGAAGCGGTTTGCGCTTCCCGACGCTTCCCGATACATCTAAACTTATTAAGGTTAAGATATTAAGAAATTAACCATTTTTAAGTCAACTAGGAAGTGTAACAGTTTTTAACGGTAAGTCTGCATTTTTTAGTGGTCTACATGGTATATTGAGAGCCCTTGGGGATAAGCATTTACTAACTGAGTCGCGGGACGGGTAATGAGTCAGAAATTCACCAATGAAGATGTACAGATGCTGGGAAAACGAACCCTTTTTCAGGGGTTCTTTCGTATGGAAGAGTACAGATTCAAACATCGACTGTTTGCCGGTGGTTGGAGCCCGGAAGTGGTGCGCGAAGTATTCGAGCGCGGCCATGCCGTGGTCGTGCTGCCCTATGATCCCGTGAGTGACAAGGTGGTGCTGATTGAGCAGATACGCATTCCAGTGGTGAATGCCGCGCCAACCCCTTGGCTGCTGGAGTTTGTCGCCGGCATGATAGAGGAGGGAGAGAGCGCCGAGCAGGTGGCTCACCGTGAACTGCTCGAGGAGTCTGGCCTGGTGGCTAGCGAGATGCACTATATCAGCCAATATTTTTCCAGTCCCGGCGGCACCAGCGAGCGATTCGATTTCTACTGGGCCAGGGTCGACGCCAGTCAGGCCGATGGCTTACATGGACTGGACGATGAACATGAGGATATCAAGGTGCATGTGATGCCCCGTGAGGCAGCCTTTCAACTATTGCAGGATGGCACCATCAATAACGCCTCGACGGTGATTGGTCTGCAGTGGCTGCAGCTCAATTACCAAACCCTAAGGGCCGCCAAGTGAGCCTGTCGTTAAATAAGCGCAAGCCGGACTATCAGGCAAACGTGAGTCGTTTTCTCGCCTTGTGTAGTCGTAACTACTTCAATATATTACGCTGGCTGCCCGCGGGCTATGAGCAGGGGCAGTCCTGGCAGGTCGAGGGAGACTTCGGTTGCCTCGAGGTTAAGCTGCTGGAAAACACCCAATATACCCAATTAATTGAGATCTCCCGTCCGCTGAAAATCGCGCAATACGTTGATACGCCTAAAGTTGTAGTGCGTGTTTACCATGACGCTAAATTAGCAGAAGTGTTAACTAGTCGACAGATTTATCGATTAAGACCAGTATATGATTATCCAAATATACGTATGTACCATAGAGACGAAAAGTATCAGGTAAATGCTTTTCTTGAAGAGTTACTCAAGATTGACAACCATGCCCGCATCATTTGTCAGTCCGAATCTTAGGGTTTTAATGTGCTAAAAGAGGCTATCTCTTATTCCATAGATCACGATGAGAGCGTAAAGCTGGTCCAGGTGACGGACCCTCATCTTTTTGCTGATCCCGAGGCGCAACTGCTGGGTGTGAATACCGCACATAGCTTGGATGCTGTGTTGAACACCATTAAGGCCGTTGAGTACCCGGCACACCTCTTATTGGCCACTGGCGACATTAGCCAAGATTATTCCAATCAGTCTTACCATAACTTCGTCGCTGCGATTGAAAAATTAAATCTTCCTTGTCACTACCTGCCGGGCAATCACGATGACCCGCGCATCATGCACCTGCATATGCAGGGCCCCAGAGTCTACGGCGATAGGCGGATCCTGGTGGGAAAGTGGCAAATCATCATGCTGGATTCCACCGTTAGGGGGAAGCCTGGCGGGCATATGGCCGACGGCGAGATGGAGCTGATCGAGGCGGCGGTGGCGGCCCATCCCGAGCTGCATACCCTGTTGGTGATGCATCACAATCCGATCCTGGTGGATTGCAAATGGTTGGATCAACACTGCATGGACAATGGCGAGGCGTTTCTCGACAGAGTGACGGCCATGCCTCAGGTCAAGGGCCTGCTGTGGGGCCATGTACATCAGAGCCTGGATCAGTTCTACCAGGGCAAGAGTGGCCCGGTGAAGTTGATGGCAACGCCTTCTACCTGCATTCAGTTTAAGCCCAAGTCTCCCTATTTTGCCCTCGATGCCCAGCAGCCAGGTTATCGCCTGCTGGAGTTAAAGCCAGACGGCAGCATCCAGGCCAACGTCTACCGCGTGCCCGGCAACAAGTTTTCACCGGATCACGACTCCAGCGGTTACTAGGCGCTCATTTTGGTGAGCAGATAGCTAGCAGTCTGCTTGGCATTGGCGGGGTTAATATTTGGTTAATTGCCGCGCCGGTGTTAGCATCTGGAAGCCCCATGCTCGGCTGCAGATGTTAGGCGCAGAGCCCATCTGCCCGACAAGCCGTTATGCAGGGAACACATTGCCGTTTTATCATTCGCTGCCGAGGAAATATGCTGCTCTATATTCATGGATTTAATAGTTCACCGCACTCAGACAAAGGTGTGGTCACTGCCCAGTATATTGCCAAGCATTTTCCCGATATCAATTTCGTACAACCCCAACTCCCGGCCACACCCAAGGCGGCCATGGCGCTGCTGACAGATTTGGTCGAGCAGGCACTGGAGAAGGGAGAAAGCCTGAGTTTCATCGGTTCATCCCTCGGTGGCTATTTTGCCAGTTATCTGGCGGAGCGTTATGGCGGGCGCGCCGTGCTGGTTAACCCGGCGGTGAAACCCTTCGAGCTGTTTGATGAGTTCCTCGGTCCCCAGTACAATCCCTACACAGAAGAAGATTATCAGATTCTACCCGAGCACAAGTTAGAGGTGGCTAAGTACGATACGCCGGCCATCTCACATCCAGATCGTTTCTTGGTGCTGCTGCAGTCTGGGGATGAGGTGCTTGATTATCGGCAAGCCGTAAATAAATACCAATGTTGTCAGATGCTCATCGAGGCGGGTGGCGATCACAGCTTCGTCGGCTACCAGCAGAAGATGCCGGGGATCTGTGATTTCCTGTTTCTTGACAAATAGACATGTAGGGCCGCAACATGGCCTGATTAACAATATATTGTGTGCGCTATGACTAACCAATACACTTCAGATGCAATTGAAGTCCTCAATGGACTCGACCCGGTAAAACGTCGCCCAGGTATGTATACCGACACCACACGTCCAAACCATTTGGGCCAAGAGGTGATCGATAACAGCGTCGATGAGGCCCTTGCGGGACACGCGACCAGAATCGACGTGATACTGCACAAGGACAATTCGCTGGAGGTGATCGACGATGGCCGCGGCATGCCGGTGGACATACATCCCGAAGAGGGGATCCCAGGAGTCGAACTGATCCTTACCAAGCTGCACGCGGGCGGTAAGTTCTCCAATAACAACTATCAGTTTTCCGGTGGTCTGCACGGCGTAGGTATCTCGGTTGTGAACGCGCTGTCGAATCGCGTCGAGATCACAGTTAGGCGCAGCGGTCAGGTCTATGAGATGGCTTTCGAGCATGGCGACAAGGTGGAAGAGCTGACGGTGACAGGCACCTGCGGTCGACGCAACACCGGCACACGCGTCCATTTCTGGCCAACCGCCAGTTATTTCGATTCGGTTAACTTCTCTATTCCCAAGCTTATCTATCTGCTAAGAGCTAAGGCGGTACTCTGCCCGGGCCTGCGTATCAAGTTTACCAACAAGCAGACCGGCGATGTCGAAGAGTGGTGCTACGAGAGCGGCCTGACCGATTATCTCAAGTCGTCAACACAGGGAGCATTGACTCTGCCTGAAGAGCCTTTTATCGGCAGCATGGCTGGTAATACCGAGGCGGTCGACTGGGCCATCACCTGGTTACCTGAGGGGGGCGACTCCCTTAATGAGAGTTACGTCAACCTGATCCCCACGCCTCTGGGCGGCACCCATGTGAACGGCTTCCGTCAGGGCCTGCTAGAGGCGATGCGAGAGTTTTGTGAGTTTCGTAACCTGATCCCCAGAGGGATCAAGCTCTCCCCCGAGGATATCTGGGATCGCAGCAGCTTCATTCTGTCGATCAAGATGCAAGATCCACAGTTTGCCGGACAGACCAAAGAGAAACTCTCCAGCCGCCAGAGTGCGGCCTTCGTCTCGGGCATCGTCAGAGACGCCTTCAGTCTCTGGCTTAACACTCATACGGATCAGGCCGAGGCCCTGGCCGAGATGTGTATCAGCAACGCCCAGAAACGTCTGAAGGCGGCCAAGAAGGTAGCGCGTAAGAAGGTGACCTCGGGTCCAGCGCTGCCGGGTAAGCTGACCGACTGTAGCGGCCAGGACCCTATGCGCGGCGAACTCTTCCTGGTGGAGGGGGACTCGGCGGGCGGCAGTGCCAAGCAGGCGAGGGATCGTGAGTTCCAGGCGATCATGCCGCTGCGGGGTAAGATCCTCAACACCTGGGAGGTGGAGGCCTCACAGGTGCTGGCCTCTCAGGAGGTGCATGACATCTCAGTCGCCATCGGTTGTGACCCGGACAGCAACGATATCTCAGAGCTCAGATACGGTAAGATCTGTATCCTGGCGGATGCGGACTCGGACGGTCTGCATATAGCGACCCTACTGTGTGCCCTGTTCATGAAGCACTACAAGGTGCTGGTGGAGAAGGGACACATCTATGTGGCCATGCCGCCGCTGTTTAGGGTCGATGTGGGTAAAGAGGTATACTACGCGCTGGATGAAGCCGAGAAGCAGGGGATCTTAGATCGTATCAGCGCCGAGAAGAAGAAGGGTAAGGTGCAGGTGACCCGATTCAAGGGATTGGGTGAGATGAATCCATTGCAGCTGAGGGAGACCACCATGGATCCCAACACCCGAAGACTGGTACAGTTAACCATAGATGATGCCGAGGACACCCTGGCTATCATGGATATGTTGCTGGCCAAGAAGCGTTCTGGCGATCGTAAGACCTGGCTTGAAACCAAAGGCGACTTAGCCCAGCTATAGCTATGTCATTAAAATAAAAAGACAAATCGTTAGACAAGCTTAATATAATGCATAATAAAAGAGTTAGTTGTTATTTTCTGAGTGCGATGTTTGCCATGATGGCATCGGGTGTGGCCCTGACGGCGCGCGCCGAGCAGCCCATCATGATCACAGTCACCAAGGGATTTGGACTCTCCTTATATGCCTCAGATCTCGGTGATGCCAAACAGATGGCACTGGGTGACGAAGGCACCCTGTTTGTGGGCTCTTATAAGTCCGGCACCATACAGGCCTTGGTAGACAGCAACGCCGATGGTCGTGTAGACAAGCGCTACGTGGTTGCCAAGGGGCTCGAGTACCCAGAGGCGATCGCCTTTCATAAGGGGGATCTCTATGTTGCCGAAGAGGAACGCATCCTACGCTTCGTGGATATCGAGAATCGCCTGAAGCGTCCAGGTCGCGGCAAAGAGGTTTACGATCGTCTGCCTGGCAAGACCAACAAGAGTCGCCGCGCCATGCGTTTTGGCCCAGATGGACGTCTCTATGTCGCCATCGGCGCGCCCTGTAACGTGTGTGAGGCCCATGCGCCCTTCGGCAGTATCATCGCCATCGACCTCAACAGCGGCAGCAGTGAGCAGATCGCCACCGGCATACGCAACGTCACCGGCTTCGACTGGGCGCCCACAGACAACAAGCTGTGGTTTGCCGATCTGGGCCGTGACTGGATGGGCGACAGGCTGCCACCGGATGAGATTAACCGTGTCGATATCGTCGGCGCCCACTACGGCTTTCCCTATATTCACGCCAGCAGCGTGCTGGAGCCCGCCTACGAGAAGCCTAAGGGGCTCAAGGTCACCACGCCCGTCTTTGAGCTACCGGCCCACGTGGCACCCATGGGGCTCGAGTTCTATCGTGGCGAGCAGTTCCCCGAGAAATATCGTGATCAGCTTTTCGTGGCCGAGAATGGCTCATGGAACCGTTCCAGTAAGATCGGCTATCAGGTCACCATGTTGACCCTGGAAGATGACAGTATCAGCAAGCGCCAGACGGTGGTGAGCTTTCTCGATGGAGAGTTCCCCGTCGCCCGGCCCTATGACTTAATCATGGCGCCCGATGGAGCCATGTATATCTCAGACGATCTGAAAGGCAATGTGTATCGTCTGTTTTATAAAGAGAACGCGAGCGAAGAGATTGAATCGAGTGAAGCGAGTGAACAACAGGATCCTAATCAATGAGTGATGCGATAGATTTAAGCCTCGATGGCGTCGAACAGATGCCCTTGAGACGTTTCACCGAAGAGGCGTATCTGAACTATTCCATGTACGTCATCATGGATCGCGCCCTGCCGCATATCGGCGACGGCTTAAAGCCGGTGCAGCGTCGTATCGTCTACGCCATGAGCGAACTTGGCCTGTCGGCGCAATCTAAGCACAAGAAGTCGGCGAGAACCGTGGGTGACGTACTGGGTAAGTATCACCCCCACGGCGACAGTGCCTGTTACGAGGCCATGGTTTTGATGGCGCAGCCTTTCTCTTATCGCTACCCGCTGGTAGATGGTCAGGGTAACTGGGGGGCGCCGGACGATCCTAAGTCATTCGCGGCCATGCGTTATACCGAGGCGCGCCTGTCTAAGTTTTCCGAGGTGCTGCTGACCGAGCTGGGTCAGGGCACGGTAGATTGGGGCGTCAACTTCGACGGCACGCTTAAAGAGCCCATGGTGCTGCCCGCCCGTCTGCCGCATATCCTGCTCAACGGCATCACAGGGATCGCGGTGGGGATGGCGACCGATGTGCCGCCCCATAATGCCCGCGAGCTGGTAGATGCCTGTGTGGAGCTGATTGACAACCCCAAGGCGGATCTGGAACGTCTGATGGAGCTGGTACCCGGCCCTGACTATCCCACCGAGGCGGAGATCATTAGCCCGAGAACCGAGATCGCTAAGATCTACGAGACCGGCCGCGGCTCCATCAAGGCCCGCGCCGTCTATAGCGTGGAGTCTGGCGAGATAGTGATCACCGCGCTGCCGCATCAGGCCAGTGGCGGTAAGATTTTAGAGCAGATCGCCGCCCAGATGCAGGCTAAGAAGCTACCCATGGTGGCCGACCTGCGCGACGAGTCAGATCACGAGAGCCCGGTGCGTATTGTTATCGTGCCTCGGTCAAATCGTGTCGATTGTGATCAGCTGATGGCGCACCTGTTTGCCACCACAGATCTCGAGAAGAACTTCCGCGTTAACCTCAATGTGCTGGGGCTCAATGGCCGTCCTCAGGTGAAGGGGCTGAAACAGCTGCTGACCGAGTGGCTGGAGTTCAGATTGACCACGGTCAGACGCCGTTTAGAGCACAGATTAGACAAGGTTTTGGCAAGGCTGCATATTCTGGAAGCCTTGATGATCGCCTTCCTCAATATCGATGAGGTGATCGAGATCATTCGTTACCACGATGATCCTAAGGCCGAGCTGATGGCGCGCTTTAACCTGACCGACGATCAGGCCAACGCCATCTTAGATCTTAAACTGCGTCATTTGGCGAAGCTGGAAGAGTTTAAGATCAAGACAGAACAGAGCGAGCTTGAGGCCGAGCGCGAGAAGCTTGAGCAGCTGCTCAGCTCAGATCGCCGCATGAAGACGCTGATCAAGAAAGAACTTAAGCAAGACGCCGAGACTTATGGCGATGAGCGCCGTTCTCCGCTGGTCGAGCGCAGCGAATCCCGCGCCTTGTCGGAGCAGGAGCTGGTACCGGCCGAGGCGGTAACCGTAGTGCTGTCCGAGAAGGGCTGGGTGCGCTGCGCCAAGGGCCATGATATCGACCCAACGGCGCTCTCTTACAAGGCGGGTGACGGCTTCCTCTGCGCCGCGTCTGGCAGGAGTAATCATGCCACCGTCTTTATCGGCTCAACGGGGCGCGCGTTTGCCACCGATACCCATACCCTGCCATCGGCCAGGAGTCAGGGTGAGCCGGTGACTACCCGCTTCCAGCTGTCACCGGGCGAGTCTATGGCCCATGCGCTGCTCGGAGAGGATGGACAATGCTTCCTGCTGGCCTCGGATGCGGGCTATGGCTTTATCGGCGATTACAAGGATATGGTGTCTCGCAACAAGGCGGGTAAGGCGTTGTTGAGCCTGCCGGCCAACGCCCAGGTGCTGCCGCCGAAACGCGTGGACAAGAGTCGTAGCGAGTCTATCTTAGCGATCACCAACGAGGGGCGCATGCTGCTCTTCTCCGTCGATGCATTGCCGCAATTGGCCAAGGGCAAGGGTAACAAGATCATCGGCATCGCCAGTGACAGGGCTAAGAGCCGCGAAGAGCTGCTGGTGCATCTGCATGTGGTGCCGCAGGATACTGCAGTTACCCTGTGGGCGGGTAAGCGCAAGCTTACCCTCAAGCCGAGCGATCTCGAGCACTACCGTGGCGAGCGTGGTCGTCGTGGCGCCAAGCTGCCTCGTGGCCTGCAACGTGTGGATAAGGTGGAGCTTGGCGAGGACGAGACCGGTCTCTAGTCGCCCTCCGGATACAAAAAAGCTGCCTTAGGCAGCTTTTTTTATGTCTGATGGAAGTAGGCCTTAAGCCACTTCGTAGAAGTTGGGGATCACATCGAGGCGGGCCTGAATGATCTCGGTGGCCATCTTGCTACATTTACCACATTGATTGCCAACACCCAGACGACGCTTAACGTCGGCAAGAGACATATCTCCTTGATCGACAGCTTCTTTTATTTGCTTGTCGGTAATGGCGTGGCAAAGGCAAACATACATACAGGTGACTCCCCTACTTCAGATGCATGCAATTATAAATGAAAACGATTCTCACTGCTAATAACTCCTGGTTATAGATCGTGCATTATGGCGCCTAAGCGGGGAATTAAAAATTGTGAGCTAGCCCACTAAATACGGGGCTTCCAGCCTATTGGTGGCTCGAATTTGACCTCGTTTTGTCTGGCCGTAGGCTAGGGCGGTAATGAGCGCAAGCGCGCGTGAAAGATGCACTTACCACAAGTTAAGATGGTTTATTTGCTGGCTTATGATGGCTTGGGGTTGGCATTTACTGCTTGGATGAGGCGCTATCTTTGGCCGATAGCGCTAGGGGTGATTTAAGCTTAATAGCCGCGCTCGAAGTTGACTTTGTGGCTCAGGGGCTCTCCCTTGATGAACTTGTGATAGTTATTGGCGAAGATCTCCACCACCTGCTCTGGGAAACTCGGCGCGGCGATATGGGGGGTGATGATGACATTCTCCAGTGACCAGATGGGATGCTCCTGAGGCAGGGGCTCCTGATTAAACACATCCAGGATGGCGTTCTGCTGGGGATGAGTCAGCAGCTGGGCGTAGAGGGCGTCGAGATCCAACACGTCGCCGCGGCCCAGATTGAAGAGGATCGCCTCAGGCTTCATCATGGCCAGCAGCTCCTGGTTGAGCGCTCCCTGGGTCTGCGGCGTGCTGGGCAGTATTGCGGCGATGGCGTCTGCCTTACCTATGTGGTGGGCCAGATTTGCCAGGGTGTCTACGCTGTCGAAGCCTATGGTCGGCTTAGCGCCACGGTTGATGCCGGTAACCCGCATGCCGAAATGTTTGGCGGTCTGGGCCAGGTGTTTAGCGATATTGCCTGTGCCTAACAGTAGCAGTTCCTGCCCCTGCAGAGTGCGAAAGTTGCCCGGGCGCCAGATCTTTTCTGCCTGCTGGGACTGATATTGCTTGTGCTGGCGCTGGTGGGCCAGCAGGTAGCCAAACAGGTACTCGCTCATCAGGGGGCCGAAGATCCCGCGTACATTGGTGAGTTGATAATCGCGGCGCAGCCTGGGTTTGACCAGGAGGTCGACGCCGGCATAGGTGGATTGCATCCACTTGATCTGTTTGGCATGGCCCACCAAGGGGGCGGCCAATGGCGGTTCGGCGAGCCAGATATCGGCATCGAGAATACTCTGGGGATCGTCGCCCAGCAGTGTCAGATGCGGCAGGTGACAGGAGCCGAGCAGGCTGCGGTATCTATCGTTATCGCTGGTCAGCAGCAGTAGCTTGTGTTCCATAGCGAGTCCTTTTGGCTGTTATTATTTTTGTATGAGACCCAGAAAATGGCTGGTTTATTTTGGTGGCGAATTTTTTTTCATTCGCACTTTGTCATTATAGATGCTCCCGCCTGGCTTAGTACTTAAGTGGGGGCTAGTGCTACAGTTACAAAAAATGGCAGAGGTGTCCACTGCTAGGGTGAACTTTGCCTATTTGTTGGGCAGTTTAGGGTGAGTAGGCACTCGCTGACCCTAGCGGGTCAGCAGCAGTTGATGGACGCAGTCGGCGCTGACATCGGGGAAATTACTGAAGATGCCATCGACGCCCATCTGCGACAGATAGTGGATATCGTCGCGATTATCCACGGTATAGACAAACACCTTGGCGCCGCGGGCGTGGGCATCCTCCACTAACTCCCGGATGACGAAGTTGACGCTCAGGTGCAATGAGAAGGCCTCAAGCCGAGTGACTATGGCGGCCAAGTCTTCCGGCACCCCCTCGATGAGTGGCGCCAGTACAGCATCGGGGAAGGCTTGTCTCAGGGTGAACAGAAAGCCGTGATGGAAGGATGAGACCAGCAGCTGATCGGGACGGTAGTTGAGCTTCTCCAGGATCTCAGGGTAGAGGGCCATGAAGGGGCCGAGGGAGTTGAGTCCTTTGAGCTCTATGTTGATCAGGGCATCGAAGGGTTGCAGGTACTCCAGCAGTTCCCAGAGTTTAGGGATTGGCTCACCATCAACGGTAACGCCGGCCAGATACTCTTGAGTCACCGCCTCGATAAGACCTGTACCCGAGCTCTTGCCGTCGAGGCGCCTGTCGTGAAACACATAGAGTTCGCCTTCGACGCTGTGCACATCGATCTCTACGGCGTTACAGCCCAGGGCGATGGATTTCTTGATGGCGGCCAGGGTATTTTCGGCGCCATAGCCGCTGGCGCCACGGTGAGCATAGACACGCATTAGCTTCTAATTATCCCCTGAGTCTCTTTACTTTGACCACTAATATGCACCTCGAGCTGCGGATAGGCGAGCTCCAGATGATTCTCTCTGAGCTTCTTGCTGACCTGCTTGTGCAGCTTGTGTCGTAGCGGCCAGCGGGTGTTCATATCCTTAGCATAGGCGCGGATCTCATAATCCTGAGTATGCTGACCAAATCCGGCAAACCAGACCTCGGGCTCCGGCGTGGTCAGGGCATCGTCACACTCCTTGACGGCCTGATAGAGCGCCGCCTCGACCCGTGCGGGATCCGAGTCCCTGGCGACCGAGACATAGACGATCACACGAGTGATCGGATCTGACAGCGACCAGTTGATCAGCTGCTCGGTAATGAAGGCCTTGTTGGGGACGATTATCTCTTTTCTGTCCCAATCGACAATCGTGGTGGCGCGGATTTGGATCTTGCTTACCGTCCCCGTCAGCTCGCGTATGGTGACGGTATCACCGATGCGCACCGGCTTCTCGAACAAGATGATTAGGCCCGAGATGAAGTTGGCGAAAATCTCCTGCAGACCGAAACCTAAGCCCACCGAGAGCGCCGCGACCAGCCATTGCAGCTTAGACCACTCCATCCCCAAGGTCGAAAAGCCGCTGAGCATACCGAAGAAGACCACCAGATAGCGACTCACAGTGGTGATGGCGAAGCCCGTGCCCTGGGTGAGATCCAATCGTTGCAGAATCATCAGCTCCAGCAGGCCCGGCAGGTTGGTGGCTATCATCAGCGAGAAGCCGACGATGATCAGCCCCAGTAGCAAAGACTTGAGGGTGATAGGGAGCTGCTGGGCGATGCCATCGACCGTGCTCGAGCTGGTCCACAGGGTGATGCCGTCCAAAAACGAAAAGATGGCGCTATGGGTCTGAGTCCACAGACCGATCAGGCTGATCAGGAAGGCCAGCGTCAGCAGTGAACGCACCAGCCCAAGTGATTGACTGGAGATGGTCTCCAGATCCACCACAGGTTCCTCATAGGTGTCCGGTGGCTCGTTACTGTTGGGGTCGTCTTCTTTCTCCCGCTGGGCCAAGATCTCGGCGCGTTTGGCCTTGGCGCGGTTAAAGGCGATGCGGCGCCGCTCGATTAACATCCAGCGTTTAATCAACTGATACAGCAGCATGAAGCTTAGGGATAAGATCAACGACAGCTGCAGCTGTAGCAGCATCTGATAGGCGGTGAAGTAGTAGCCCCTGAAGGCCAGCACGGCACAAGTTGGCGGAAGTAGTATGAGTATCGACCAGAGCAGTTTCTGCAGCAGGCGCTTATTCTTATCGTCCTGGTGATAGTGATGTTCCTGCTTCGACAGGCTCAGCATATCGCGGTAGAACCAGAACAGCATTAGAGCCAGTAGGATGAAGGCGCCGCGTCCCAGGCTGTTGCGCACCAGCGAGGTCTCTAGCACCTCGGTGAAGCCGATCACGCCGACGATCGGCATCGCCAGTATGGTCAGGGCGCGCAGGCGTTGCTGACCGGCGCGTATGATCGCCTTGTCGCCCTTGAAGTGGCCGATCAACAGGCCCTTATCCAGCGCCAGCAGATAGGTGAGGCGATAGAGCTGGTACAGCATGCCTATGGCTAGTATGCCCATGCCCACCGAGGAGACCAGGTTATGGTTGCTGAAGTAGAAGATCAGACCGCCGCAGATCAGCGGCAGTGGCTTGATACAGCTGTAGAGCAGCGAGCCAACCAAGGTATTGAAACTATAGATAAACTTATCTTGCGTGACGTTACCCACATAGGTGACATTTTTGGCCATCAGCTGGGTAAATTTAGGCGTGACCAGGTCCTGCATTACCAGGCAGAGCACCATCAAGATCACCCACCAGGACCAGAGGGTGCTCTGTTCGCTTAGGGAATCGCGTACCTGGTGCCAAGGCGCCTGAGTCAGCAGCCATTGGGTACTCTGATACAGGTCGCCAAGCCAGTAGCCGTCTATGCTGTTGGCGTTGGCCACCCAAAACAGGTGCTCGTTGAGGGTGGTCTTAAGGGTTTGATACTGCTGACTAAGCTGCTCATACAGCACTCTAAGCTCGGCCAGCTCCCCCAGATAGAGATCATAGTTTTCCAGCAGCTGACGTTGCAGCTCTTTCTGGGCACCGACCAGCTTGCTCTGTAGTGGCGTGAGTTGCTCGGTATCGCCAAGCAGCGGGTGCAGTGTCTGGTCTTGCTCTATCTGGTAGCGGGCCAGACGGGCATTGGCGATCTCATTGCTGATCCTGTCCTGGCTCGGCGGCTTGGGCAGGGAGTAGAGGATACGCAGGAAGCGCTCGCCGAAGGCCGAGTTAAGCTTTACCAAGGCGATCTGCTGCTGAATGTTGGTGATCTGCTTAGCCTGGAACTGGTATTGGGTCTCGGCCTGCTCCTGCAGTGTCATCACATTGGTTACCTCATGGGTCAGCTGTTTCAGCTGCTCGCCGTAGGCCTGGTTCTGCGTATTTAGCTTGATGGCGATGGCGTCGTCTGTGATGGAGGTTTCTATCTGACTGGCGGCGATGGTGGCCGCCGTCGCCTTGTGGCGCTGCTCGGCGATGGCGCCGTTGAGGCGCTCGATCAGGGCCTCTTGCTGCACCAGCTGACTGCGCACCAGCGCCAACTGCTGCTGGGTCAGGGCGATCTGTTTCTGGCTGCTAGCCAGCTCCGATTCCAGGGTCGACAGGCTCTGAACATAGACCCGGCGCTGCATCTCGCTCAGGGGCTGGTTGTCGTCGCTAGTCGCCTGTTTGTGCTTGGCCAGGGTCAGGTTGGCCTGGCTGATCAGGCTAGGTAGCTGTTGCTGGCGTTTGATCAACTCGTTGACCTGAGTGGCCAGGTTAGCCTCTGTCTCTTTGAGTTCAGACAGCCTCAGGTAGGAGAGTGACGCCTGCTGGCTCAGATCTTGTTTGGGGTTATATTCCAGCGGCGTGGCGGCTTCTTTAAGCTGCTGAGTCAGCGCCTGTTTCTGGCTCTGATACTGGTGAATGATGGCATCGAAGCTGGACTGTAGTGCCTGTTGCTCGGTGAGCTGCTCCTCCAGCAGACTCAGCTGCTCGGCGGTGCTCTTGCTGGCGGCCTGAGACTCCTGTCCTAATCCCAGGCGTTTATTGAGATTCAGGGGCGAATTCGCGGCGCCTGAGAATGAGATTAGACAGAGAATAATCAGTAATATACGAGACATAAGCCGCTTTGTTCACACCAGCATCAATGGACGCTTATATATTACCAAGTTAGTTCAAAAATGATATCTATGAATCGGTTAATTTGACCCGTGTGGCGTTTCCTTTGCCAGCGACGAAAACGCCTTAAGATTTCGCCTTTTGGGCGCGGTTGGCCTTATGGCTCTTCTGGGTCTCATAGACGGCGGTAAAGACCACTAAGGCGCCGCCAATCAGCGTTTTCATGGCGAGTCCCTCGCCCAGGATCAACAGGGCTAACAGGGCACCATAAAGGGGTTGCAGGCAGGAGACCAGGCTGACCGTCTTAGCGCTTAGCTGGCGCAGCGCCGAGGTAAACAGGGCGTGGGGTGCGGCGGTAAAGACTATGCCTAAGAGGATCACCAACCACCAGACGTTGGCTTGGATGGCGCTTGGGTCGACCTCGAGCCAGGGCAGTAGGAACAGGGCGCTGACCCCTGTCTGGTAGTACATGGCCTGGGCGCCGCTGTAACTGGCGAAGTAGCGCTTGTGCAGCAGGTTTCTGGCGGTGAACAGGGCCGCCGACAGAATGCCTATGATTATCCCCAGGGTGACATCGTTACCCAGATTGGCCTCTGGGATCAGCAGGCTGACGCCCAGCAGGACACAGATGCCGCTGATGATGTCGGCCAGTTCAAGGCGTTTGCCAGTAAAGAAAGGCTCCACCAGAACCGTCATCACGGGATAGGTAAAGAAGGCGATCATGCCGATGGCCACCGATGACAGCTGCATGGCGGCAAAGTAGGTGACCCAGTGCAGGCTGACGATAATGCCGAGTCCCAGGGCGATGCCGTAGTCTTTACCGCGATTGAGCCTGAGGTGCTTGCCGCTGACCTTGACCAACAGAGCGAGGGCAAGGGCGGCGATGCAACAGCGAAGTGCCGTGATATCCAGGGCACTGAGGGGAATAAGCTTGGAGAAAAGGGCCGTACCACCAAACAGGAGGACGGCCAGATGCAGTTCGATTAAGCCAGAGCGTTCGCTGCTACTTGTGTTCAAGATTTCCTCTAATCGATTTTGGCGAAGGCCTGACCCATGCGGGTAACGGCCTTAGGCTCGACGCCATCGGCAAAGTGTTCCAGCGCGTCTTTGGCAAATAGCATGACTACAGTGCTGCCAAGCTTGAAGCGTCCCATCTCCTCGCCCTTATCCAGGGTGATCGCCTCTGGGCCCTCGGTTGGGTAGTCCCAGGTGAAGACCTTCTTGCCTGTCGGCGGGGTAACGGTACCTGCCCAGACGGTTTCTATGCTGGCTACGATAGTGGCGCCAACCAAGACCATGGCCATGGGGCCGATTTCGGTCTCGAAGATGGCCACCACACGCTCGTTGCGGGCAAACAGGCCGGGCACATTTTCGGCCGTCAGCGGGTTCACCGAAAACAGCTCGCCAGGCACATAGGTCATCTTAGACAGGGTGCCTTTAATCGGCATGTGAATTCTATGGTAATCCTTTGGTGCCAGATAGATGGTGGCGAAGTCGCCGCCTTCGAAGCGCTTGGCATCATCGGCTTGATCGCCTAAAAGGGCAAGTGACGAATATTCATGTCCCTTGGCTTGAAAGATACGGCCTTCTTTGATCGGTCCGCATTGGCTGACGGCACCATCGACCGGATGAACGATATAGTCGTCATCGTCACACAGGGGGCGGATGCCGGGTTTCAGGGCGCGGGTGAAGAACAGGTTGAAGCTGGCGTAGGCTTCGGGTGCACTCTCGGCGGCCTCGCTCATGTCTATCTTATACTGCTTGATAAACCACTTAATTACGCTTGTCGTTACCGCGCCGAGTTCGGCGGCTGCCAGTTTACCCACGAGTCGCGAGAGCAGGTGTTTCGGCATTATGTATTGCAAGGCAATCTTCAATTTGTCCACTGTCTGTTTTCCTTCAAATCCAGTTTGGCTGTTCTTAATTTAGTTAGTCGTTATCGTTTTTGAAATGACGGGCATGGCGCTGCTCGTCCAGGCTGTCGATAATTCTGTGGTAGTTCTGGTACCTGTCCTGGGCTATCTTGCCTTCCTCGAAGGCCTGGGTAATGGCGCAGCCAGGATCATTCTTGTGTTTGCAGTCTCTAAACTTACAGGTGCCGAGATAGTCCCTAAACTCAATAAAGCACCAGCCTACGCGCTCGGCAGGCAGGTGCCAGAGGGCAAATTCACGGACGCCGGGAGAGTCCACCAGATCGCCGCCACTTGGGAAGTGTAGCAACTTGGCCGTGGTGGTGGTGTGCTGGCCCAGGCCCGAGGTCTCGGACACGTCGCCTGTGATCAGTTCGGCTTCTGGCAGTAGGGCATTGATTAGCGATGACTTACCCACGCCTGACTGACCGACAAACACGCTGACCTTATCTTTTAACAGGGTCTTGATCGCCTCAACCCCTTCGCCAGACTTGCTGCTGACCCTATATACCTGATAGCCGATGGCTTGATAGCGTTCCAGCGCGGCCTCGACGGCAGGCGCCTCTTCGTCGCTGAGCAGGTCTATCTTGTTGAGTATGATGACGGGCGCTATGCCTGTGTCTTCGGCGGCCACCAGATAGCGGTCGATGATCTGGGTGGTAAAGCTAGGCACCACGGAAGAGACGATGAGTATCTGATCGATATTGGCGGCGATGATCTTGATGCCGTCGTAGAGATCCGGCCGTGACAGTGAGGAGTGTCTCGGGTGAACGGCCTCGATCACGCCGGCTATGGTGGCTGTGGTTTCACTGGCCTGGCGCATGATCACCTTATCGCCGGTGACCAGGCTTTGAATATTTCGGCGAATGTTACAGCGAACCAGTTCACCGTTTTCCGTTTCGACATCAGCGTGTTGGCCGAAACGAGAGATGACGGTGCCCAGCTGTTCTGGCCCCAGTGAGCTATCCTGTAACTCAATGGTTGTTTCTTTTGCGTCTTTGCGCTGCAGCCGTTTCTCATGATTGGCGCGCATGCGGCGGCGTTGGCCTTGGCTTAGGGGTTTCTTTTTACTCACAGTGTCGTCATCGTCAAAATAAGGTTATTTTGTGTCTTCTAAAAAAGCAGTATGATACACGGTCTTAAATAAAAAAGCCTGAATTTAGGCAAACACGCATTGATAAGGCAGATATATGGCTGCAGATGAAACAAATCTGATCTGGGTTGATCTGGAGATGACGGGACTAGAGCCCGAGGTCGACAGAATCATTGAGATAGCAACGATTGTGACTGACAAGGAATTGAACATCTTGGCGGAAGGGCCGGTAATTGCCATCCATCAGAGCGAAGATGTGCTTGCGGCGATGGACGACTGGAACCAGAAGCATCACGGCGAGTCGGGTCTGATCGACAGAGTCAGGGCGAGCGACTTCAACGAGCAAGATGCCATCGAGCAGACGATTGCCTTCTTATCTGAGCATGTACCTGCCGGTGTATCGCCAATGTGCGGCAACAGCATAGGTCAGGACAGACGTTTCTTGAATCGTTACATGCCAACCCTGGAAGATTATTTCCACTACCGCAACATAGATGTCAGTTCTGTCAAAGAGTTAGTGCGTCGCTGGAAGCCAGAGGTGATGGACGGTTTTAAGAAGCAGGGGACCCATCAGGCACTGGTTGATATTCAGGAATCGATCGCCGAACTCCAATATTATCGTGAGAAAGTATTTAAAATTTGACCAAACGGTAGAAAATTTTAAATTAGGGGGTTGCAGAGGGGCGAAATTCTCCTATAATGCGGCCTCAACTTTTTACTGGCGTGTTCGCCGGTAGAGATTGAAATGCGACATTAGCTCAGTTGATAAAAGGTGAAAGACGATACCTTTTGTTGATAATGACAGTTAATTTAGCTCGAAAAAATTTATGCGACATTAGCTCAGTTGGTAGAGCGATACCTTGCCAAGGTATAGGTCATCGGTTCGAACCCGATATGTCGCTCCAAATTACAAAAGTTTGGTTACACCGATATCCAGACTCACAGATTTTGCGACATTAGCTCAGTTGGTAGAGCGATACCTTGCCAAGGTATAGGTCATCGGTTCGAACCCGATATGTCGCTCCAAAATTTATGCGACATTAGCTCAGTTGGTAGAGCGATACCTTGCCAAGGTATAGGTCATCGGTTCGAACCCGATATGTCGCTCCAAATTTTCCCTCAGAAGTTTCTATTTTTTGTATCAGTTATTTCTCGTCCTGCTGGTTGCAGGTATCGCAGCTCTGCGACATTAGCTCAGTTGACTCTTTGTATAGAGCAAAAGGGCGATACCTTGCCAAGGCATAGGTCGAGTTTTTAGATTTACCGATTCGAACCCGATATGTCGCTCCAAATTTCCCCTCAGAAGTTTCTATTTTTTGTATCAGTTATTTCTCGTCCAGCTGGTTGCATGTATCGCAGCTCTGCGACATTAGCAGTTGACTTTTTGTATAGAGCCAAAGGGCGATACCTTGCCAAGGTATAGGCTATCGGTTCGAACCCGATATGTCGCGCCAAATTTCTCCCTATAGTTTCAGCTTCCAGTTCCCCTTGGTTTGTATCCTTGAGTCATCTAGTCGTCTGCTTTTTGTTGTAATCGATTCGGTGTCATGTTTCTTACTTTGATGAATTTTTATTCATTTTTTTCACGATTACTTTAGTGAGTCGTCGATGGCCTGTTTTGCCCAGAAAGCCTTTAAGCTAGCGATTATTGGCCCTTTATCGGCGTGAAGATCACAAAAATGCCATTAGCGTGATGTGAGATAAAATTCTTTAAGCTTGTCTAATGTAGCGACTTCAGAAGTGCGCAAACTATGACATTGTTCAAAAAAAACTGCGCTAATTACTCCCATAATGAAATCAAATCAGTATTAACGCCTAAAACTTGGCATCGATTGGAGAAGGAAAGATGAGATTTCAACAACTTAATGAACAGTTGGCATATGTCTCTAAGTGTCGCTTGGAAATGGCCCGTTTATATGCGCGTTTGCACAGTGCGGTAGACTCGTCTCGCGTGAAATTGATGCTGGAGTATTTGCAACAACATGAGAAAGAGGTTTCTCAGAAGATCGATGACTATATCGAAGAGGCACCACGCCGTCTGTTGGAACTCTGGTACAACGATATCGTGTTTGAAGACTTCATCAAACGCTGCCAAGACGTGATCCCTGCGGCCAACATGAACGAAGATGATCTGTTGGAGCTGCACCTGGATCTCGATAACCGTCTGATTGGCTTGTTTGAGAAGACGGCAGATTCCTCTGTTCCGGGTGATGTGAAGAACGCTCTCAATGATCTGGTGCGTGTTGAGAAGATTCAGCAGCAACGTCTGGTGCACAGCAGCCTGAGAATGGAAGACATATAATCTGAGCTCAATTAAGTTGAGCTTTCTAGCCTATTGCTAGTGAGAAACTTAATAAAAAGGCGCCTTGGGTGCCTTTTTTCATTTATGCCTGGACAATTGCAAGCAGGTATTTATAGCTGATTATTTTTCATTGCTTTTTTCTTCTTACGCCAGAGCTAAATTATCATTTTCTTGCATCTATATCGCGTTTTCTGGCTCCAATGGCTCAGTAATTTGACTGACAGTCTAGCGAGTTCAATTAAGTTTGATGAAATGTTTTGTTATCGCCTCGTTGGCCTTTTTGTCGTTGAGTCGGCGAATTTATTGTGCCAGATCAAACTTCTTACATTCTCCGGTGTTTAAGCGGAATCTAATGGCGATTAAAAACTCAAATATCGAATATGCTTAGGCATAGGGTAACCGCCCCGGTGATGAGTCTTGTTAAGGAGAATCCAGATGTTGTTTAGTGACGGCCAGCTGCCATCGGCCTTATATACGGCGCAGATGATTCGTGATGCCGAAGCGCGCCTGATCGCGTCCGGTGAGGCTAACTTGTGCCAGTTGATCGACAGCGCCGGACAGTCGGCCTTCGAGTTACTGCAACGAGAGGGCAAACTCAATAGCAAAATTCTGGTATTGGCGGGTTATGGCAACAATGGCGCCGATGCCTATATCTGCGCCACCTTGCTGCTCGAATCTGGCTGTGATGTCGGCCTCTATGCGGTGGAGCGTCCAGAGCCGGGCGAGGGGATCAGCTACGCCAAGGCGGCCTTTCTCGCCGCGGGCGGGCATCAGCTATCTGACTATGAAGAGGCGCTCAAGGAGGCTGAGGTCGTCGTCGATGGCCTGCTAGGCACAGGTGTTAAGGGAGAGCTGCGCGACCCCTTTGCCGAAATGATAGTGGCGCTCAATCGTTATTCTCTCTGGATCTTATCCTTAGATGTGCCATCGGGTATCGATGTGGATACTGGCGCCGGCCTGTTAGCGGTTAAGGCAGATGTGACCCTGACCTTTGGCGCGCCGAAACAGGGACTGATCACGGGTAAGGCCAGGGATTGTGTCGGCAGGCTCTGGTTTGCCGATATCGGCCTGCAGGAGTATCTGCCTGAGTCTAAGGTGCTCAATATTGCCCATAGGCTGACCGACCTTGGATTGCGTGCCAGGGCGCAGAACAGCCACAAGGGGGCCTGCGGTAAGGTGACCGTTATAGGTGGCGATATCGGCATGGCCGGGGCGCCGCGTCTGGCCGCCGAGAGTTGCCTGCGGGCGGGCGCCGGACTGGTGGCAGTGATCTCAAGACCCGAACATCTGGCCGTGGTTAACTCGGGCAGACCGGAAATCATGTTCTGGGGCTGCGAGCTGGTAGATATGGAGGTGTATCAACGCTTGGGTTGGGCCGATATTCTGCTGATTGGTCCAGGACTGGGTAAACACGACTGGGGCTACAACCTGCTTAAGGCCACAGGCCTGAGCGACAAGCCCTGTGTGATGGACGCCGATGCGCTTAACCTACTGGCGCTCGAGCCGTCACGCCAAAGCAACTGGGTGTTGACCCCTCACAGCGGTGAGGCCGCCAGGTTGTTGGGGATTAGCATCGCCGAGGTGGAGGCGGATCGCTTCGCCGCCGTCTATGCCTTGCAGGCTAAATATGGCGGTGTGGTGGTGCTCAAGGGTGCGGGCACTCTTATCTATGATGGTAAGGTGTGTCATGTGGCGCCGGTGGGAAATCCTGGGCTCGCCAGCGGTGGCAGCGGCGATGTGCTAGGCGGCATCATTGCGGCCTTAATGGCCCAGGGGATGCCTAAGATGGAGGCGGCGAGTGCCGGAGTAGTGGTTCATGGGGCCGCAGCGGATCTGGCCGTGAAAGATGGCGAGCGAGGCATGTTGGCCTGCGATCTATTCGCCCACATACGCGCCCTGGTCGATAAGATTTAGCTTAGGGCAGCTTTGTTGAGCATTTCTAATGCGTTATCGTCAGCTTATGTAGATAACTACACTGCACTGGCTCTGCCTTGTACAAATGGTCAACAAGCTGCTGAAGAAACAAGCAGTAAAGAGCAACAGCCTCTAACCAGATTAAAATACAGTAATGTCTGTTTAGATAAACGCCGGTTTAGGTTAAAGTATCTGGCTCAAAAAAGGATTGTCCTTAATTAGCGATAGATACGATGACACCAGTAAAAGTTTATCTTGAAAATGAAGCAGAAACCGTTAGCTTAGGTCAAAGGCTAGCCAGTGCGATCAAGCCGCCATTTACCCTCTATCTGAGTGGTGAACTGGGGGCGGGGAAAACAACCTTTAGTCGTGGCCTCATTCAGAGCCTTGGGCATAAGGGGGCGGTGAAGAGTCCGACCTATACGCTGGTTGAGCCCTATGAGCTAGGTGATATTGATGTGTATCATTTTGATCTATATCGATTAAGTGATCCAGAAGAGCTCGAATTTATGGGGATTCGAGACTACTTTACCGAGTCGAGCCTGTGTATTGTCGAGTGGCCCGATAAGGGCGTCGGCCTACTGCCCGAGGCGGATCTGGCGATCCATATTCAGTATCATCAACAGGGCCGAGAGGTCATGCTGACGGCGCACTCACGCGCCGGAGAGATTTTGTTAGATAGTTTACATAATAATGATAAGAACTGAGTCACTAATAAAACGCCTATTATTGATTGTCTTGCTATGCATTCCTTCCATTGCCTACAGCGCAAATAAATTGGAAGGTGTGCGTATCTGGGCGGCACCAGAATCGACGCGGGTGGTGTTTGATCTGCGCGAGCCGCCAAAATATTCCCACTTCACCCTCACCAGTCCCTATCGCTTGGTGGTGGATCTGACGACCACGGCAACCGGGCTGGATCTCAATAAGATCGAGAACAACAGTAAGCTGGTTAAGCGGGTGCGTATCAGCAAGCCGCCCAAGAAGGGCACCCTGAGGCTGGTGATCGATCTGGTTAAGCCCGCCAAGGCTAACCTCTTTGCCCTGTCGCCTACGGCGCCCTATGGCAATCGCCTGGTGGTGGATCTCGAAGGGGGTAATCAGAGTCCTAAGACGGTAAAAGTCGAGCCTGAGCAGAAGCTTAGGGACATCATAGTGGCCATCGATGCCGGCCATGGCGGTGACGATCCCGGTTCCATCGGCCCCTCTGGTATCTATGAGAAGAAGGTGGCGTTGCAGATTGCCAAGAAGGTGGAGGCCAAGATCAACGCCACGCCGGGCATGCGCGCCATCATGACCCGTTCCGGTGACTACTTTGTCAATTTGAACAAACGCTCGGAGATCGCCCGCAACAGCAAGGCCGACCTGCTGGTGTCGATTCACGCCGACGCCTTTACCTCGCCTAAGCCTCAGGGGGCCTCTGTGTGGGTGCTGTCGATGCGCCGCGCTAACAGTGAGATCGGTCGCTGGTTAGAGCAGAAAGAGAAGCACTCTGAGCTGCTGGGTGGTGCCGGTGAGATTATCCAGAACGCGGATAATGAACAGTATCTGGCCATGACCCTGCTGGACATGTCGATGGACAGATCTATGGCGATCAGCCATAACATCGCCGGAGATGTGCTGGCTAATCTGGGTAAGGTGACTCGCCTGCACAAGCATAAGCCCGAGGCGGCCAGCCTGGCGGTACTCAAGTCGCCTGATATTCCCTCTATCCTGGTGGAGACTGGCTTTATCTCGAACCACAAAGAGGAACGCCTGCTGACCCAGAGGGATCACCAAAACAATATTGCCAATGCCGTCCACAAAGGCGTGGTGCGCTATTTCGAGAATAATCCTCCGGCCAATACCATGATGGCCAGTAAGAGCGGTATCAAACACAAGGTGACCGCAGGCGAATCACTGTCGGTGATTGCCCATCGCTATCAAGTATCAGTCGCCAGCATCAAGAAGGCCAACAAGCTCAAGTCCAACACCCTCTACATTGGTCAGAAGCTGATCATTCCCCGGGCCTAAGGAGCCAAGATGACCATACGTATTTTGCCTCCTCAACTGGCTAACCAGATTGCCGCCGGGGAGGTGGTAGAGCGTCCTGCCTCAGTGATCAAGGAGCTGGTGGAGAACAGCCTGGATGCTGGTGCGACCCGGGTCGATATCGAGATCGACAAGGGCGGCAGCAAGCTGATCAAGATCACCGACAACGGCTCAGGCATCCCCAAGGAGGAGCTGAGTCTGGCACTGTCCCGTCATGCCACCTCTAAGCTGGCCTCGTTAGACGACCTCGATGCCATCTTAAGCTTTGGTTTTCGCGGCGAGGCGCTGGCCAGTATCAGCTCCGTTTCCCGACTGACGTTGACCTCCCGCACGCAGGAGCAGAGCGAGGCCTGGCAGGCCTATGCCGAGGGCTCCGAGATGGCGGTTCGGGTGATCCCGGCGGCGCACCCTGTCGGTTCGACGGTCGAGGCGGCGGATCTTTTCTTCAACACGCCGGCCAGACGTCGCTTCTTAAAGAGCGATAAGACAGAATTTACCCATATCGATGAGTGGCTTAAACGTATCGCCTTGGTGCGCAGCGAGATCCATTTTACCCTCAAGCACAACGGCAAACAGGTGCGTAACTACCGCCCGGCCAAGACGGAGGCGCAGTATCTGCAGCGCCTGGCACAGGTCAGCGGCAAGGCCTTCGCCGACAATGCCCTCAGGGTCGATTGTAACCATAATGGCCTTAGCCTCAGCGGCTACATTCAGTCGCCATTTAGCGAGATGGCGGTTGGCGATACCCAATATTTCTATGTAAACGGCCGCCTGGTACGTGATCGCCTGGTCAATCATGCGGTGCGTCAGGCCTTTGCCCAGCAGCTGCAAGGAGAGCAGGTCGCCTTCGTGCTCATGCTGAATCTGGATCCCCATCAGGTGGATGTCAACGTGCATCCGGCCAAGCATGAGGTGCGCTTCCACGAGAGCCGATATGTGCATGACTTTATCCTGCAGGCGCTGGAATCGGCGCTACGTCAGTCGAGCGAACTCGCCTTCGAGACCGCTCAGAACAGTCAGGTAAAAGACCAGGATAGATCGGCTTTCTATATTCGTCCGCTACAGACGCAGCAAAGTGACACAGATTCCAATCAGATTGCGCTTGGCGAAACTGAAGAACCCGCAGTAGGGAGTGCGAATGAACGGCCTGCCTATGGCGAGCGCGAAGCCAGTCGCCAAGCAGCTGGCCAGAGAGTGCAAGAGGCCCAGATGAGTGGCTATGGCGGCGGTCAGTTTGCTGGGCGAGGACGTAGCTATGCAAGTGCGGAGCTTCCTAGCCAGGCAGCGGTCGATAGTTATGCCCAGCTGATGACCACTCCCGGCGTGTCGAGTCAACAGCGTGACAGCCATCTTCCGCCCATGCCTCAGGTGCTCGACGGTCAGTATTGGCTCTTGGTCAGGGGAAGTGAGCTGGCGATATTGAGTCTTAGCTGTGCGGCGCGCGAAGTGACCCGCCGCGAGATTGAAGCCAAGCTGGATGCTGGGCTGATTGGTCAGCCGCTGTTGATGCCTGTGTCGGTCAAGGTGGATGAAGATTGGCAGCAAACCTTGGTCGAAAGAGAGCTTTTGGTCAGAAAATTGGGCTTAGAGCTAACTATTCGCCTCGGCCAGTTGATAATTAAAAAAGTGCCCCCATATCTTAGGCAGAGTCAGCTGGCGAGTGTGATCCCTGAGTTTCTCCAGTGGATTCGCTTCGAAGAGCCGACAACTGAAGCCCTGGTTAACTGGTTGGTGAACCAGTCGGGTGAACAGTTTAATTCGGCGAGTCGACTCTGGGCCGACCTCATGGGACTGCCCGAGTCGCAGCAGCAAGAAATTTTATCTTTGGCCAAGGTGATGCCTTGGCAAACATGGTTAGGTGAGCAAACGAGTGAATAGCGAGAGTCAGCCGACAATTATCACCCTGATGGGGCCGACGGCGTCGGGTAAGACAGCGCTCGCGATGGCATTGGCCGAGCAGCATAACTGCGAGATCATCTCGGTCGACTCGGCGCTCATCTATCGGGGTATGGATATTGGCAGCGCCAAACCGACCCAGGAAGAGCTGAGCCGGGCGCCCCATAGATTGATCGATATTCGCGATCCGAGCGAGAGTTATTCGGCGGCGGATTTTCGCAGCGACGCCATCGCCAACATCGAAGCGATCCTAGCCGCGGGCAAGACGCCCCTGTTGGTGGGCGGCACCATGCTCTACTTCAAGGCGCTACTCGAAGGCTTGTCGCCTTTGCCATCGGCAGATGAGGCGATTCGGGCCGAGATAGCCAAAGAGGTCGAAATTAAGGGCTGGCAGGCGCTACATGACGAGCTGCGCCGAATTGACCCTGTATCGGCAGAGCGGATCCATCCTAACGATCCCCAGCGTCTGTCGCGGGCGATTGAGGTGTATCGGATTAGCGGTAAGAGCTTGACCGAGTTGACTCAGGTGAAGGCCGATGCCTTGCCCTATAAAGTGGCGCAATTTGGCATAGCACCGAAAGATCGCAAAGTGCTACACCTTGCTATAGCAGAAAGATTCAAATTGATGTTAAATCAAGGTTTCGTCGAAGAGGTGCAGCGGCTCAAGGCGCGAGAGGATCTGCATCTAGACCTACCTTCGATGAGATGTGTCGGATATCGCCAGGTGTGGCAGTATCTCGATGGGGAATATGACTATGATACTATGGTCGAAAAATCCATAGTTGCGACTAGGCAATTGGCCAAGCGTCAATTAACATGGTTGCGAGGATGGGCTGATCTAAATTGGCTGGAGAGTGGGGATGAATCTAATCTGGCGCGACTATTAGAGTATTGTCGCTAGCTAATTCATTCACTCTATATAATACTAAAACCAAACCAGAAATTGATGCTGTATTAGGTTTTAATTAATTTTAATAAAAAGGAAATTACATAATGGCAAAGGGGCAATCTTTACAAGACCCATTTTTGAACGCATTACGACGTGAACGCGTTCCGGTATCTATCTACCTAGTTAACGGTATCAAGCTTCAGGGACAAGTTGAGTCATTCGATCAGTTTGTTATTTTATTGAAGAACACTGTCAGCCAGATGGTTTATAAGCACGCTATCTCTACCGTGGTGCCTGCGCGTCCATTTAACGTGAGCAGCCATCACAACACGCCTAACCAGGCGGCGGGTTACAATGCACCACATGACGATAGCGCTGAGTAATTTCCTGAGGAGTTCGATTTTTGTTTGAACGCTATGAGGCGGGAGAAGCTGCAGTACTTGTCCATATCGACTTTTCAGATGAAGACAGTAGGGAAGATATTACCGAACTTCGTTTATTGGTCGAGTCGGCAGGCGCTGAAACCGTTGGCGTGATCACGGGAAGTCGTCGTTCTCCAGATAGAAAGTATTTTGTTGGTACAGGTAAAGCGGAAGAGTTGGCAGCCATGGTTGCCGCCACTGACGCCAATGTGGTGATTTTTAACCACGCCCTGAGTCCTGCACAAGAGCGTAATCTTGAGCTGATCTGTCAGTGTCGGGTCTTAGACCGTACGACGCTGATTTTGGATATTTTTGCTCAGCGCGCCAGGACTTATGAGGGTAAGTTGCAGGTGGAGCTAGCGCAATTGCGCCACATGTCAACGCGCCTGATTCGTGGTTGGACTCACCTTGAACGGCAAAAAGGTGGTATCGGCCTGCGGGGACCGGGTGAAACTCAGCTGGAAACCGACAGACGTCTGCTGCGTGGTCGTATCAAGACTATCAACAAACGGCTGGAAAAGGTCGATAAACAGCGTGAACAGAGTCGCCGGGCGAGGCAGCGAAGCGAGCTCGCGACCGTGTCTTTGGTGGGGTACACCAACGCCGGTAAGTCGACCCTATTTAACGCCTTGACCGTCTCCGAGGTCTATGCCGCCGACCAGCTGTTTGCGACACTGGATCCGACCCTGCGTAAGTTAGACTTACAAGACGGTTCGGTCATTTTGGCCGATACGGTCGGTTTCATCAGACATCTTCCCCATGATCTTGTGGCGGCGTTTAAAGCCACCCTACAGGAAACCCGCGAAGCGGATCTTCTGCTGCATGTGGTCGACAGTGCTGATGAAAATATGGGCGACAATTTTGAACAGGTACAATTGGTACTTAAAGAGATTGGCGCCGAAGAGATTCCACAGTTGATCGTCTGTAACAAGATAGATCTGTTGGAAGATGTGGGACCTAAGATCGACTATGACGGCGATGGGGTTCCTACGCGTGTTTGGGTTTCGGCCCAGCAGAGTCTAGGCTTGGATTTGCTCGAAAAGGCCATCAACCAGTTGGTTGGACGGGCCATATTGGAGTTTACCTTGCGAATTCCGGCGACGGCCGGGCATTATCTTGGTCAGTTTTATCGACTGGATGTGATACAGCAGAAAGAGTATGACGATCTGGGGAACTGTATCTTGTCTGTTCGTTTGTTGGAGGCCGATTGGCACCGATTAGCGAAGCAGAGCCAAGGGGAGTTGGAAACCTTTATTGTTGAAACCGCAGCAATAGAGTAGTTTTTAGTAATCTCGTTTATTTCATACACCTATGGAGTGCTAAATGGCTTGGAACGAGCCCGGTAACAAGGGTCAAGACCCTTGGGGAAACAAGAACGGCAATGACAAGGGGCCGCCAGATCTCGACGAAGTATTTAAGAATATTTCGAAGCGTTTTGGGGGTAAAGGAAATGGCGCTGGCGGTGGATTCAGCGCGCTAGGTTTTATCATTGTATTAGGCATCGCCGTTGTCGTATGGGGCCTCTCAGGTTTCTATACGGTGAAAGAAGCCGAAAAGGGTGTGGCGCTACGCTTTGGCAAGTACATTGGCCAAGTGGAGCCGGGCCTACAGTGGAAGGCGACCTTCATCGATGAAGTCTTCCCGGTGAACGTGAGCAACGTTCGCTCAATTCCAGCCTCTGGCAGCATGCTCACCGCCGACGAGAACGTTGTCCTGGTGGAGCTGGATGTACAATATATTGTGGTCGATCCTTATCGCTATTTGTTTAGCGCGGTCGATGCCAATTCGAGCCTGCGCGAAGCCACCGATAGCGCGCTGCGTTATGTGGTGGGCCACAACAAGATGGATGACATTTTGACGACTGGTCGTGATCAGATCCGTCGTGATACTTGGGAAGAAGTTGAGCGTATCATCAAGCCTTACAACCTGGGTATTGAGATTCGTGACGTGAACTTCTTGCCGGCACGTCCGCCGGAAGAGGTGAAAGACGCCTTCGATGACGCTATCGCGGCGCAGGAAGATGAGCAGCGCTTCATTCGTGAAGCCGAGGCTTATTCTCGTGAGATCGAGCCTAAGGCGCGCGGTACTGTGCAGCGTATGGAGCAGCAGGCAAATGCTTATAAAGAGCGTGAAATCCTAGAGGCTCGCGGTAAGGTGGCTCGCTTCGAAAAGCTGTTGCCTGAGTATAAGGCTGCGCCAGAAGTGACACGTAACCGTCTGTACATCGACGCCATGTCTAAGGTCTTATCGGGTACCAACAAGGTGCTGGTGGACTCAAAGGCGGGCAATAACATGATGTATCTGCCACTGGATAAGTTAATGGAGCAGCGTCCACAGACCAAGACCAGCAAGCCTGTCGAGGTGGATACGGTCAATGACTCAGTTAACAGCATAGTAAATAGTGTTGGCATGCCGTTAGATGGAAGGCCTTCTCGTAGCGACCGCACTCGCCAGGGGAGAAACTAATCATGGGTAGATTATCTGTTATTATTGCGGCCATCTTAGTCGCTATGGGTCTATCGTCCCTGATGGTGGTCAACGAGGGTGAACGCGCTATCGTGTCGCGCTTTGGTAAGATCATCAAAGATGAGGGCGTAACCCGCATCTATAAGCCGGGTCTGCATATTAAGCTGCCGGTGATCGATAAAATCAAGTATCTCGACTCTCGCATCCAGACCATGGATGGCGCGGCGGATCGTTTCGTCACATCGGAGAAGAAAGACTTGATGGTCGACTCTTACGTGAAGTGGCGCATCAAAGATCACGAGAAGTACTATCTCGCGACCAATGGTGGTAACAAGGTTCAGGCGGAATCTCTGCTCCAGCGTAAGATCAACAACGACCTGCGCACCGAGTTTGGTCGTCGTACCATTAAGGATATCGTCTCTGGAAGTCGTGACGAGCTGCAGCAAGATGCGCTCAGAAACGCCTCTGACAGCGCCCAGGACCTGGGGATCGAGGTGGTCGACGTGCGTGTTAAGCAGATCAACCTACCTGCCAACGTGAGCTCAAGTATCTACCAGCGTATGCGCGCCGAGCGTACCGCTGTGGCGAAAGAGCATCGTGCTCAGGGTAAGGAGCAGTCTGAGATCATTCGTGCCAAGACAGATGCGAGTGTGACCATACAGATCGCAGAAGCCGAGCGTAAGGCGCTTCAGGTTCGTGGTGAAGGTGATGCCGTGGCCGCTAAGATCTATGCCGATGCTTATAAGAAAGATCCTGAGTTTTACTCTTTCTTACGTAGCCTAGAGGCTTACCAGGCGAGTTTTGGTAACGGTTCTAACGTTATGGTGCTCGAGCCAGAAGGCGACTTCTTTAAGTATATGAAGGACGCCAACGCTAAATAGTTCTCATTGAGGATTATTGAGATTAAAGCCCGACGAGTTCGGGCTTTTTTATCGCTTACTTCTGCAAGTTACTAATTTAGTTTTGATTGTTATTCTCGTTTACCATTTTATCAGGTAAAATCCTGACAGTTTTAAGCCGCTCTTGCTGCCCATTTTCTTCTAGAATGAGCAATTTCCTAACATAGTTAACTTTGTGCTTTGTTTTACTATGATCTGCTTCTAATTTTTGGCTATAATGAGCCCCGCCTCAAATTTGATTTTTGCGCTTTGGGGTAAAACCCCAAATTCAAAAATTTTTAAAACAAAAATTCCAACACTCTCTGGAGATAAGTGGATGAGCAATGCGCCAGTCGATACCGGACGTCGCAGATTCCTGACCGCAGCAACCGCCGTAGTGGGTGGTGCTGGTGCCGTCGCTGTAGCGGTTCCTTTTATAAAGTCGTGGAATCCGAGTGCCAAAGCGAAAGCTGCAGGTGCGCCGGTAGAAGTAAATATTAGTAAGTTAGAGCCGGGTCAGCTGATCCGTGTTGAATGGCGTGGAAAGCCTGTATGGGTTGTCCGCCGCACTGAAGAGATCTTAAAGGGTCTTGCTACTCACGATGATCAGTTACGCGATCCAGCGTCTAACGAAGAGCAACAACCTGCCTACGCGCAGAACGCCGTACGCTCAATCAAGCCTGAGTACTTTATTGCCGTTGGTCTGTGTACGCATTTAGGTTGTTCTCCAACGTATCTGCCTGATACATTCGGTGAACAGGTTGAAGGCGTCGCTTCTGGTTTCTTCTGCCCATGTCATGGCTCTAAGTTTGATATGGCTGGTCGTGTATTCCAGGGTGTTCCAGCGCCGTTGAACCTAGTTGTTCCACCTCATCAATACATTGATGACGGCAACGTGATCATCGGTGTCGATCAGGGGGCTGCATAATGGTTAAGAATATTATCGATTGGATTGATGCGCGCATCCCAATGACGGCGACCTACAACCGTCACGTAGGTCAATATGCGACGCCGACCAACTTCAACTTCTGGTACTTCTTTGGCTCGCTAGCCATGCTAGTACTGGTCAACCAGCTGCTGACCGGTATCTGGTTGACCATGAACTATGTACCAACCGCAGAAGGTGCCTTCGCCTCTATCGAATACATCATGCGTGATGTCGAGTACGGCTGGTTGTTGCGTTACATGCACTCCACCGGTGCATCGGCCTTCTTCGTGGTGGTTTATCTGCACATGTTCCGTGGCCTTATCTACGGTTCTTATCAGAAGCCTAGAGAACTGCTGTGGCTGTTCGGTATGTTGATCTTCCTCGTACTGATGGCTGAAGCGTTCATGGGTTACCTGCTTCCTTGGGGACAGATGTCTTACTGGGGCGCACAGGTAATTATCTCTCTGTTTGGTGCTATCCCTGTTATCGGTGACGACCTGACACTATGGATTCGTGGTGACTTCGTTGTTTCTGGTGCGACACTGAACCGCTTCTTCGCGCTACACGTTATCGCGCTGCCATTGGTGCTTGTGGTTCTGGTGTTCCTGCACCTGATCGCTCTGCACGAAGTGGGTTCTAACAACCCAGACGGTATCGAAATCAAGAAGAACAAAGATGAGAATGGCTGGCCGAAAGACGGTATCCCATTCCACCCTTACTACACAGTAAAAGATATCATGGGCGTCGCTGGCTTCCTGATCGTCTTCTGCTACGTATTGTTCTTCATGCCTGAAGGCGGTGGATACTTCCTCGAGAAGCCAAACTTCGAAGCGGCTAACCCGATGAAGACACCTGAGCACATTGCGCCAGTTTGGTACTTCACTCCATTCTACGCCATCCTACGTGCGATTCCTGACAAGCTGTTAGGGGTTGTGGGTATGGGTCTAGCGATTGCCGTACTCTTCGTTCTACCTTGGTTAGATCGTTGTAAGGTTAAGTCAATCCGCTACCGTAGCATGATTCATAAGCTGAATATTGGTCAGTTTGCCGTATCTTTCGTTATCTTAGGCTACCTGGGTGCCGTACCTGCGACGCCAACGCTGACAATTGCTGCGCGTATCTTCACTCTGACATACTTCGGTTTCTTCTTAGCACTGTGGTTATACAGTAAGAATGAGAAAACTAAGCCTGTACCAGAGAGGTTGACCCACTAATGAAAAAATTACTGATTGCATTAGTTACATTAGTACCATCTCTTGCGTTTGCTGCAGGTGGTGCCCATGTTCATCTAGAAAGTGCTAACGTTGACCTGAAAGACAAAGAGTCACTGCAACGTGGTCTGGATACTTTCCAGCACTACTGCTCAGGCTGTCACAGCACTCAGTACCAGCGTTACAACCGTGTAGCCGAAGACCTGGGTATCTCAGTTGACGATATGCGTAACAAGTATATGCTCAATGCCGATGCCAAAGTGGGCGACCTGATGGAAAATGCGATTCCTGAAGTCGACGCGGCGAAATGGTTCGGTGCCGCGCCACCGGATCTGACTCTGGTTGCACGTGTACGTGGCGAAGACTGGATCTACACCTACCTGAAGAGTTTCTACAAAGATGAGACTCGTCCATTTGGTGTAAACAACACAGTCTTCCCGTCAGTGGCTATGCCGCACGTACTGCAAGAGCTGCAAGGTCTGCAGGTTAAGCAAGAAGACGGTAGCTTCGTTGCTACTGGTGGAAAGCTGACTGCAGAAGAATATGATCAAGTCGTTCGTGACATCACAGGCTTCCTGGTTTACTCAGGCGAGCCGGTAAAACTTGAGCGTGAAAGCTTAGGTTGGTGGGTAATGGGCTTCCTGTTTATTTTCTTTATTGTGGCCTACCTCTTGAAGAAAGAGTACTGGAAAGATGTACACTAACCCCCAATAGAGGTTAGAATATATTATCCGCATATTATAAACGGGGGGCTTTGCCCCTCGTTTGTTTTTGCTTTTTTAGCTTTCATATTTAAATCTTGGAGGGTATCAATGGCTGTTGCTGCCAATAAACGCTCAATCATGACCCTGTTTTCAGGCGCCGACGATCTCTATAGCCATCAAGTCCGTATCGTCTTGGCGGAAAAGGGAGTGACTGTCGATGTTCTGCAGGTGGATCCTAGCGATATGCCTGAAGATCTTATTGAGCTAAACCCATACAACACAGTGCCAACTTTGGTTGACCGTGAGTTGGTGCTTTATAACTCGCGCATCATCATGGAATACCTGGATGAGCGTTTCCCGCATCCACCTCTGATGCCTGTCTACCCGGTTTCCCGCGGTCAGACGCGTCTGATGATGCACCGTATCGAAAACGACTGGTATAGCCTGGTCGATCGCATCCGTAAGGGTGACCGTGCCGATGAGGCGCGTAAAGAGCTTCAGGAGAGCCTGACCTCTATCGCCCCTATCTTTAACGAGATGCCTTACTTCATGGCCGAAGAGTTTGGTCTGGCCGACTGTTACCTGGGCCCACTGTTGTGGCGTCTGCCTGTACTGGGCATCGAGCTGGACAGCCGTACCGCCAAGGAAGTTAAAGCCTACATGACACGTCTGTTCGACCGTGACTCATTCAAGGCGTCTTTGACCGAGGCTGAGCGCGAAATGCGCATGGGTATCTAAGATGAAACCTATGACCCCTAACCGTCCTTACCTGTTACAGGCCTATTACGACTGGCTCATGGATAACGAGCTGACCCCTCATGTGGTGGTCGACGCTTATGTGCCCGGTACCCAAGTACCGCAGCAGTATGTGAAAGATGGACAGATAGTGCTTAATATTACCGCCAGTGCCGTGGGTAATTTGCAGATAGGTCATGACTTCATCGAGTTTAATGCCCGCTTCGGCGGCGTACCGCAACAGGTGGTACTGCCTATGGCCTCGATTGTCGCCATCTACGCCAGAGAAAATGGCGCAGGCACAGTGTTCGATCAGGAAGAAGCCTATCAGCTCGAGGCCGATGCCCGCGATCTGGGCCTCTCAGTGGTCGATGAGCCTAAGACGGAAGAACCGGCTGTGGCCGAGGCTTCTGCCGAGAAGGACAAGCCGAAACGTCGCGGTCATCTCACCCTGGTGAAATAACCGGCGCGAACGAGAAAAAACCAGCTTAGGCTGGTTTTTTTGTGCCCGAGAAAAGACAGGCATGCTTGGGGGCATAGCAGGAGGTAAGCCCAAGGCATCAGTAGAATGGATGATCCTGCCTGGACTCTGTGATAGCATCTGCACCAGAAAAATGTGGCGCAACTCACACCCAATATACACGAGCACTCTATTCATGATCCTGATGATCGACAATTACGACTCCTTTACCTTCAACCTGGTGCAGTATTTTCAGCAGTTGGGGGAGGAGATTGTGGTCAGGCGCAATGATGAGCTTAGCCTCGCCGACATCCAGGCACTAGCGCCGAGCAGGCTGGTGATCTCACCGGGTCCCTGTTCGCCTAACGAGGCCGGTATCTCCCTTGAGGCCATTAAGGCCTTCGCCGGTAAGCTGCCCATATTGGGGGTCTGTCTCGGTCATCAGGCGATCGCCCAGGTCTTCGGGGCTCAGGTGGTGCGTGCCAAGCGGGTAATGCATGGCAAGACCAGCGCCATCGCTCATACTGGCAAAGACCTGTTTGCTGGGCTGAATCAGCCGCTCACCGTCACCCGTTATCACTCCCTCTTGGTCGAGCAACTGCCCAAGGACTTTACTCTGGATGCCTGGTTCGACGACCCGGTACACGGCAGGGAGATCATGGCCATGAGCAGGCCCGAGCTTGGCCTGTTTGGCGTGCAGTTTCATCCCGAATCTATCCTCACCGAGCAGGGACTCGAACTGCTGGCAAATTTCGTCAAGCAGAGCATTCCTTCCAGTAAATAAAACGGTGCTTGAGTCCAGCGCCATGAGCGAATTAGGCCCATTCTTTTTCAAACTGTTACAAGTTTTATCCCGCCCACATCCTCGTCCCACTCCCATTTTGTGATATAAAAGGCAGCAAAATAACAAGGCTGGGGCCTTAGCCTCGGCGACATAAATAATAAGGAAGGACGATGACGGGCGCGTTTCGTGGATTTGGTCTCAGCATTTTGACCCTCACCATCTTGGGGGGCTGTGCAGCCACCCCTTCAAGCGATACTCAACAGACTCAGGTAACGACTCAGGCAAGCACTCAGGTGGCGTTAGCCACGCCGCCAAGCGTGGATCAGCCGCTGACCCTCAAACAGATCATGGCCAATCCAGATTGGATGGGTATCCTGGCTAAGGGCGAATATTGGAGTGACGACAGCCAGTCGGTTTACTTTGCCCGTCAGGCCCATCAATCGCCGCTACTGGAATACTATCAACAGCCACTCGTCTCGGGTGAGGCCGCCAAGCTAGCGCTCGACGCTCTGCATCAGGCGGATCAGCAGTATGGCGTGATGGACGAGGCCCGCAGCCGCAAGGCCTATATTTATCAGGGCAACCTGTTCGTTAAAGATCTGCTCAGCGGCAAGGTGTCGCAGCTGACCCGTCAAAACACTAAGGTGGATGGGGTGCGTTTCCTCACCAATGGCGATATCGCCTACTGGCAGGGTGAGCAGGTGTTCCGTATCCACGGCGACAGTGGTCTGTATGAACAGATCGCCAACATCAAGATGGCCAAGCAGCCCAAAGGGGTCGAGGCGCCTAGCAGTTATATCGCCAAGCAGCAGCATAGACTGATTGAATATGTCGCCCTCAAGCAGAACCAGGCGAAAGAGAAAGAGCAATATCAGGCGGAACTGGCCAAGCAAGATCCTACCATGACGGCCAAGACCTGGTATCTGGGCGACGAGGAGACAGTTTCCCAGATGAGCCTGTCACCCGATGGTCGCTACCTGCTGCTGTCACTGGTGGACAAGAATTACAGCTGGCGCGCCGAGCATGACATCATGCCTAACTATCTGGGCAGCCAGGGTTATGTGGATGCTGTACCTGCCAGGGCGCGTGTGGCCGAAGACAAGTATCCCGGCGAGCGTCTGGTGCTCTTGGATCTCGAGCAGCATGAGAAGCGTGACATCACCATCGAAGGCCTGACAGGCTTCGATGAAGACGTGCTGGCCTCGGTGAAGGCTGAAAATGCTAAGACCAAGGGCGAGACCTATAAGAGCGATAAGTCGCCGCGTAAGGTGCAGCTGATGCAGGACTGGGGCTGGACCCAGAGTGCTATGCAGTGGCAGGCCAAGGACAACAAGGTCGCCATCATGCTCGAGGCGGTGGACAACAAAGACAGATGGATTGCCACCCTCAACCTCAAGTCGGGCTCATTGAAGACAGAGCACAGACTGCATGACGATGCTTGGGTTAACTACAACTTCAACCAGTTCGGCTGGTTGCCACAGAGCGATACCCTCTATTACCTATCGGAAGAGACCGGCTATTCCCACCTCTACCTTAAGGCGAGCGGCGCTAAGCCACAAGCCTTGACCCAGGGTAAGTATGTGGTCAGCGATATCACCCTAGGCCCCAAGGCCGAGTATATCTACTACAAGGCCAACAAAGACCATCCAGGCATAGACAACGTCTATCGCGTCAACATTGCCGATGGCCAGAGCGAGAAGCTCACCCAGTGGGATGGCCAGCTGGATTACAGCCTGAGCCCAGATGGCAGCAAGCTGCTGCTCAAGGCCTCTCGTCGTACTCAGCCGAGCGAACTCTACGTGCAGGCGATCGGTGGTGAACTTAAGCAGCTGACCCACTACACCTCGGATGCCTTCAAGCAATATGCTTGGCAGGCCCCTGAGGTGGTTAAGGTGCCATCTACCCATGGCGCCGGCGATGTTTATGCCAGAGTCTATCTGCCACAGGGCTTTGATAAGGCGCGTGCCGAGAAATATCCTGCGGTGATCTTCAACCATGGCGCCGGTTATCTGCAAAATGCCCACTATGGTTTCTCCGGCTACTTCCGCGAGTTCATGTTCCACAATTTGCTGACTCAACAGGGTTATGTGGTAATGGACATGGACTATCGTGGCTCTAAAGGTTATGGCCGCGACTGGCGTACGGCGATCTATCGCAACATGGGCCATCCAGAGGTGGAAGATCTGAAGGACGGCGTTAACTGGATGGTGGCCAATACCCATGTGGATGTTAAGCGCGTCGGCACCTATGGTGGCTCTTACGGTGGCTTCCTCACCTTCATGGCGCTGTTTACCGAGCCCGAGCTGTTCCAAGCCGGTGCGGCGCTACGTCCCGTGAGCGACTGGGCGCACTACAACGCGCCATACACCTCTAACATTCTCAACACTCCAGATGTGGATGCTATCGCCTATGAGCGCAGCTCGCCTATCGAGCACGCACAGGGACTGCAGAAGCCGCTGTTGGTGATGAGTGGGGTGCTGGATGATAACGTCTTCTTCCAGGACAGCGTGCGTCTGGTGCAGCGACTGATCGAGCTGGAGAAGCCTATGTTTGAGACCGCCATCTATCCGGTCGAGCCCCACGGCTTCCGTCAGCCTTCGAGCTGGTTAGATGAATACCGCCGCATCTTCAAGTTGTTCGAGCAAGAGCTTAAATAACCGTCCAGGGCCTCATTCGAGGCCCTTTTTATTGCAAGGGGATCTGCCAAGTGCGTGATTTGGTGTAATATAAGCCTAATGCGCTCAATTAGCTTAGGAGAACGGCTTAGGTGGCAAAGTCCATTGCCGGTGGTGTCCGTCCGGGCATCATCATAGATATCGAAAACAGGCTTCTGAAACAGATTATCGTGGGTAAGCAGAAGGCTGCGGCCTCCATGTTTGATGACTTAGACCGTGAACTGGAAAACGATGCCAATAAGCTTGCCATCGAGCGCGATGCCGTGTTCGAGCGCCTCTCTAAGCAGATCCAGGCACGGCAGGTGTACGAGGCGGTCTCTAAGCAGCTGATCACTACGGTCAACAGCACCCTGGACAATCAACTGGCGTCTCCCGAACTCTTGATTCAGCATGCCGGCATCAATCAGAGTCAGATGTTGATGCTGGAGCTGCTACAGCAGAAGAACCTGGATCTGAGCCGGTTGCGCCTGCTTATAGCCGATTTGCCCTGGCTGGCGCGGGATCTCACCAACATGGTTAACAGTCCTTCGTTTCGTCACAAGCGCCAACAGCGCTCGGACGTGAAGGTCACCGAGATAAAGCTGGTGCTCAACTTCATCGGCGTCGAAAACCTCAGGCTGCTGATCCCCTATTACTGTCTGCGCAACTGGCTGCCAACCGGGCATGCCAATCTCTTGTGGACCACACGTAAGCTGTGGCGTTATGCCATGGTTACCGGCATCGCCGCCAAGGCGCTGGCGCAGCTCAATGAGCAGGACATGGCCACCGCCTACACCAGCAGCCTGCTCTATCAGCTGGGGGTCTCTGTGGTGCTGAAAAATGGCGCCAAGGTCTACGAGAGTATCTGGGGTAACTGGCTCAGGGAAGCTAGTGCCAGTCGTGACAAGGAGCTGCACGATGCCGTGCTGGCCACCGAGTTTCCCGCCGAGGATATCTACCTGCAGGTGCTGCAACATGCCCATACTCTCAACTGGCGCCTGCCTGAGCTGCTGGACTTTTCCGCCAGCGGACTGACCCAGACCCAGAGGGAGCTGGACACCTGTCTTAGCTATAGCGAGTTGTCGACTGAGGCGGCTCTGGTCGCCCGGGCCAGCTGTTATGCCAAGGTGTTGATGCTAGATGAGATGCGACTGATCTCGCCCAAAGAGAAGCAGATGATGTTCGACTATTATCAGCTCTCGGAGCAGGAGCAGATCCGCCTCAAGGGGCAGAACTACCGCAAGCTAGACCTTTATTAGAGTTCTAGCGCTTCGCGTACCGACCTATAGCGCTTCGCGTACCGACCTATAGCGCTTCGCGTTAGCCCTTAGTCCGTAAAGCGCGGTTTCTCCCAAGGCGCCCAAAACTCAGCTTAACAGTGGCGTCTTGTCCTTATCCTTCGCTACGTATCCCATTGATAGTGATAACATCATTCACCTTGCTGGCCGCGTCTGTCAGGGCACTCGCATTCAACTAATAAAGAGTGGAAACGGCGGTGTACAACAGGGCAGTGAGAATGAACTGTTTTACTGATGCTTTTTAGTGTTATTTGCTGTGGAAATGTTTTACTATCCACGCCACGTCAAAATGTGACTATATATTCATAAAAATTACATTATTAGTTGAATTTTGGGTCGATAAACTTTTTTCTGACTATTTATGCTCAAGCCTAGGTTATAAACGCTTGTATAACCTTTAAGCTCAAATCTTTATGCATTTGTTATGCACATGCTAAGAAGGCTCGACTGGAGGAACTGGTATTTTGATCACGTTTTCGCTATTAATGTCCCCCTAGATAACAAAATAACCGTCACCGATAGGCGTCGCTTTTCGGAAAAAGACGGGTACGACAGGCGATTGAAGCCTTCGGCAACATTGAAAGGATGAGTAGAATGAGCGTGAACCATAAGCTAACCCGAGCCCAGTTTGATGAAGTAATGGTGCCTAATTATGCACCTTCGGCTGTGATCCCTGTCCGTGGTGAGGGTAGCCGTGTTTGGGACCAGGAAGGCAACGAGTTTGTTGACTTCGCCGGTGGTATCGCGGTGAACTGTCTTGGTCATTGTCATCCTGCGCTAGTGGGCGCACTGAAAGAGCAGGGCGAGAAGATCTGGCACCTGGCCAACGTGATGACCAACGAGCCTGCACTGGCACTGGCCACCAAGCTGGTTGAGGCGACCTTCGCCGAGAAGGTTTATTTCGCGAACTCAGGTGCAGAAGCCAACGAAGCGGCCCTTAAGCTGGCCCGTCGTTACGCCCTGGACAAGTTTGGCGCCGAGAAGGATCAGATCATCGCCTTCGACAAGGCCTTCCACGGTCGTACCTTCTTCACCGTGAGCGTGGGTGGCCAGGCGGCCTATTCAGACGGTTTCGGTCCTAAGCCACAGTCTATTACCCACCTACCATTTAACGACATCGCGGCGCTGGAAGCCGAAGTGTCTGACAAGACCTGTGCCATCATGCTCGAGCCACTGCAGGGCGAAGGCGGCATCATAGACGCCGATCCTGAGTTCCTGCGCGCAGTACGTGCCCTGGCAGACAAGCACAACGCCCTGGTGATCTTCGATGAAGTTCAGACTGGTGTGGGCCGTCTTGGCGAGCTATACGCCTACATGCGCACCGAAGTGACGCCTGACATCCTCACCACAGCCAAGGCGCTGGGTGGTGGTTTCCCTATCGCGGCCATGCTGACGACTACAGAGATCGCCTCTCACCTTAAGATTGGTACCCATGGTTCAACCTACGGCGGTAACCCATTGGCCTGTGCAATCGGTAACGCGGTACTGGACGTAGTGAACACGCCTGAGGTGCTCGATGGTGTTAAACGTCGCGAGCAGCTGCTACGTGATGGTCTGAACCAGATCAACGAAAAGTACCATGTGTTCACCGAGGTTCGCGGTCAAGGCCTGCTGCTGGGCGCCGTGCTCAACGAGCAGTATCAGGGGCGCTCGAAAGATTTCTTGGTTGCCGGTACCAGCGAAGGCCTGATGTGCCTGATAGCCGGTCCAAACGTGATCCGCTTTACTCCTTCTCTTGTTATCCCTGAGGCCGATATCGCCGAGGGTCTTGCTCGTTTCGAACGTGCAGTAGCCAAGGTTGTAGCTGGCTAAGCGACAGCATAAGCGCGGCATAGCAACCGCGCTTTTTTGTCTGAGAGAAAACCTTGAACCTCAAGCGTGGCACATAGGTCTTAATTGTTAAGGCTGTCTGCGTTTGAACGACAAGGACAAGTGAGGAGACCCGAAGATGTTAATTATCCGCCCCATACGATCGAGCGATTTCGATGCCTTGTATCAGATCGCCATCGAGTCAGGTCATGGATTCACGTCTTTACCCGTCAATGAAGAACTATTAAGAAATAAGATTGCCCGTGTCGAAGCCTCGTTCGTTAAAGAGATCGAGAAGCCCTTCGACGAAGGCTATCTTATGGTGCTGGAAGACACAGAGACTGGCGAAGTGGTCGGTACCTGTGGACTCGAGGCTGCGGTCGGCATGGTCGATGCGTTTTATCACTACCGTCTGGGCACAGAGGTCTACTACTCAGAGCAGATCGACGTGCGCAACGAGGTGGAAACCCTGACCCTGTGTCATGACTACACGGGCGCCGCCGAGCTATGTACCCTGTTCCTGCGTGACACCTACCGTAAGAATAACAACGGGCGCATGCTGTCTCGCAGCCGTTTCCTGTTCCTGGCGCAGCACGCCGAACGCTTCGGCGACACAGTGATCGCCGAGATGCGCGGCGAGAGCGACGCCGAGGGCAACTCGCCTTTCTACGGCTGGTTGCAGAAGAACTTCCTTGGCATCGACTTCGTGCAGGCCGATTACCTGTCGGGCCTGGGCCAGAAGGCCTTCATGGCCGAGATGATGCCGAAAAACAGCGTCTATGTCTGTCTGTTGCCCGAAGAGGCGCAGAAGGTGATCGGCGAGGTGCACACCAACACTCGCCCTGCACTCAACCTGCTGCAGGCAGAGGGCTTTAGATGCCGTGGCTATGTGGATATCTTCGACGGCGGTCCAACGGTCGAGTGTAATCTTAACGACATTCGGTCGGTGAGAGAGAGCCGTCTGCTGACGGTCAAGGTGGGCGAGATGCCTGTCTCGAGCAGCAGTTTTATTATCTCAAATACTTTGTTAGCGGGTTACCGCGCCACCTCGGCCAACTTGATGGTCAGCGATGAAACCGACGAGGTGATCCTGTCACCCGAGCTCGCCGGTGCGCTGCTGGTGGCAGAAGGTGAACAGATCCGTGTCTTGGCAATGTAGGAATATATGATGAGTCAATTTATTAACGGCCAGTGGGTTGCCGGTCTGGGCCACGACGTGGTCTCGAAGAACCCAGCAAATCAAGAAGTGATCTGGGAAAGCAAGACGGCGACACCAGAGCAGGTTAATGCTGCAGTAGAGGCGGCGCGCGCCGCTCAGTTCGACTGGTTCATGCTGGGCTTCGATGCCCGTCTGGCGATTGTCGAAGCCTACCGCGACCAGCTCGAGGCTCACAAGGGCGATATCGCCGAGGTGATCGCTCAGGAAACCGGTAAGCCACAGTGGGAAACCGCCACCGAAGCAGGGGCCATGATCGGCAAGATCGGCCTGTCGGTAGCTGCCTACCACAAGCGTACCGGCACCTCAGAAAACGACACCCCAGCGGGCCGCGCCGTGTTGCGTCACAAGCCACACGGCGTGGTGGCGGTATTTGGTCCCTATAACTTCCCGGGTCACCTGCCGAACGGTCATATCGTGCCTGCACTGCTTGCGGGTAACACAGTCGTGTTCAAGCCATCTGAACTCACCCCTAAGACGGCCGAGCTGATGCTCAAGCTGTGGGAGAAGGCGGGTCTGCCGGCTGGCGTGATCAACCTGGTTCAAGGCGAAGTGGAAACCGGCAAGGCGCTGGCGTCACATCCGCAGATCGACGGCCTCTTCTTCACCGGTAGCTCTCGCACGGGTCATATCCTGCACCAGCAATACGCGGGTCATCCGGGTAAGATCTTGGCGCTGGAGATGGGCGGTAACAACCCGCTGATCATCAAGGGCGTTAAAGACACCCTGGCGGCAGTTCACGATATCATTCAGTCGGCCTATATCTCATCGGGTCAACGCTGCACCTGTGCCCGTCGTCTCTATGTAGAGAAGGGTGCCGAGGGCGATGCCCTGCTGGCTAAGCTGGCCGAGGCGGTTAAGCAGATCAAGGTGGGTCCTTGGAACGCGCAGCCACAGCCCTTCATGGGCTCTATGATCTCTGAGGCCGCAGCCAAAGGCATGGTGGAAGCTCAGCGTAACCTGATCAACCTGGGCGGTACACCGCTGGTTGAGCTTAAGCATCTGGAAGCCGGTACCGGCCTTGTGTCTCCTGGTCTTATCGATGTGACTCAGGTGATCGAGCTGCCAGACGAAGAGTACTTCGGCCCACTGCTACAGGTGGTTCGCTACACAGACTTCGATGAGGCGATCAAGCTAGCTAACGACACCCGCTATGGCCTCTCTGCCGGTATCCTGGCGGACAGCCGCGAAGACTACGACTACTTCCTGGCGCGTATCCGTGCGGGTATCGTCAACTGGAACAAGCAGATCACCGGCGCATCAGGTTCGGCACCTTTTGGTGGTGTTGGCGCCTCGGGTAACCACAGGGCGAGCGCCTTCTATGCTGCCGACTACTGTGCCTACCCAGTGGCTTCGGTCGAGGCCGATGCCCTGGCCATGCCAGCCAGCCTGAGTCCGGGTCTGACCCTTTAGTAAACAAGCATGGGAGTGGGCGTCTTGTCTGCTCCCATTTTTATAGGCGTACACGAAAATTCTCGTTGTACTTATATCGTGAAAACAAACAAACCGGCGCGATAACGACCGGTAACACGATGATGTTAAGGAAGAAATTGATGCATACCGATGTAAACCAGCTATTTGCCGCCCTATGGGACGACTATGTTGAAATGACCCCCTCAGCCGCCAAGGTACACCAGCTATTGGCCAAGGGTGAGACCATCATCAACGATCATATCGCCCTACGTACCTTCAACATTGCCAAGGTGAACCTGAGCGTTCTGGCGAAGCATTTCGAGTCTCTGGGCTATGTGGCCTGTGGCGACTACGACTTCGAAGCCAAGAAGCTTAAGGCCAAGCACTTCGAGCATCCGGATCCGACTCAGCCTAAGGTGTTTATCTCTGAGCTGATGGTCGAGGCCTTCAGCCCTGAGCTGCAAGCCATAGTTCATGGTCTGGTAGAGCAGGTGGATGAAGCCGCGACCATCGCGGATAACTTCCTCTACTCAGGTCGTCACTGGGAACTGGATTACGCAACCTACGAGCAGCTACTGGCCGAGAGCGAGTACGCGGCGTGGGTGGCGGCGTTTGGATACCGCGCAAACCACTTCACAGTGTCGATCAACCACCTGCCTGGATACAACACTATCTTAGAGGTGAACGAGACCCTGAAGCAGGGTGATTTCGTACTGAACAGTGTCGGCGGCGAGGTAAAAGGGTCGGCTGATGTCTTGCTAGAGCAGTCATCGACCATGGCCGACAAGGTTAATGTGGCCTTTAAAGACGTTCAGAAGACGATTCCAAGCTGTTTCTACGAGTTTGCCTTGCGCTACCCTAAGGCTGACGGCGAGCTTTACACAGGCTTCGTGGCGGCCTCTGCGGACAAGATCTTCGAGAGCACCAACAACGCAGGTTAATCCTGGGGTGAATCTCTGACAGTAAAAAGCCGATGCACTGCATCGGCTTTTTTGTGGGCCAATGGGTTGTTTTAACAGGGTCTCGAAAGCTATCCCTTAAAACTTATCCCTTAAAACTTATCCTTTAGAGCCTATCCCTTAAAATTTATCCTTTAAAGCCAAGGGTGATCTTCAGTCCGCCCAGCTGCTGGCTGTGCTCGAAGGCTAGGCTTATCTCATATTGCTCGGCAATATCCTTGACGATAGAGAGCCCAAGGCCATGGCCCATGATCGCCTCGTCCAGGCGCTTGCCCCTCTGGGTCAGCAGGCTGAGGGCCTCGTCGGCGACCCCCGGGCCATCATCTTCAATGGTCAGTAAGATCTGCTCGTCGGCTTGCGTCGTCGACACCGCCACTTTGCTGTCAGCCCACTTGAAGGCGTTGTCCAGCAGGTTGCCGATAAGCTCCATGCCATCTTCGCGGTGAATAGGCAGGCGGCTTAAGCCCTCGTCCAGGCTAAACTCGCAGGCGATCGCCTTGTGGCCGTGAACCTTAGTGAGGGTCTGGGCCAGATCCTGTAGATCTTTGGGTAGCTGCATCTGCGCCGCGGGCAGCATGTCGCCGGTAATTCGTGCCGCCGCCAACTTGCGCTCTATCATCTTGTGGATCTGATCCAGCTGGCTCTGCATGGCGCTGGCAGCCTCGGGATCTTTTAGTCCCAGCACCTCAACCTGCTGCTGCATCACCGCCAGCGGTGTCTTGAGGCCATGGCTGAGGTTGCCCAGGTTGTTGCGGCTGCGCTCCATCTGCTTGCTCGAGTATTGCAACAATTCGTTATAGGTCTGTGCCAAGGGCGCCAGCTCTGGTGGGATCTTGCTGGTGTCCAGCGCGGTGATCTCCCCCTCCCTGAGCTTCATCAGCGCCCGCTGCATGTCGTTGATCGGTTTGAAGGATTGCCTTAGCAGAATGAAGATTCCCGCTACCATGGCAAGCAGCATGGCCAGGTTGACCGAGAGCTTAGTGCCATAGACCTGGGAGAATACCTGGCGGCCGATACTGAGATCCTGGGCGACCGTGAGCGTCGCCTGTACCTTGGCATCGGCGCTGCTCAGCCCCAGGGAGAGCAGTTGAATATCGTGATTCTGTGGCCCCTTGGTCTGCCATACCCGGGTTTGGCCCTTGGAGAGAGGTTCTATCTCCAGGCGTTGATCCCACAGGGAGCGGGATCTCAGCTCGATATCTTTGAGGTTGAGTTGGTAGTAGCGCCCTGAGTAGACGGGCTTGTAGAAGTTGGAGACCTGGTTGGGGTCTATGCTGATGTCGCCGTTGTCGAACTGAATCGCCAGTAACACCTGCTCTAAATCCTCTTCGAGGCGGTCGATGATCGAGTCGTGAAACGCCTGGCGCAACATGGACTCGAAGATGACGATCGCCACGAAGGTGGAGATGATGACTAAGGCCGACAGCCAGAGGCTGAGCTTAGTGCGGATCGATATCATGGCTTGAGGCCGTGGAAGATGTAGCCCTGTCCCCTGCGGGTCTCGATGGCCGTCTTACCCAGCTTCTTACGCAGGTGGGTCACATAGACCTCCACCACGTTACTCTCCTTCTCGTCGTCAAACTGATACAGCTTGTCGGTCAGCTGCGCCTTGGAGAGCAGTTTCTTGGGCGACATGAGGAAGATCTTCAGCAGACGAAACTCCATGGCGGTGAGCTCGAACTGTTGCTCGCCAACGGTGACGCTCTGCTGGCTCTCGTCCAGGGTGACTCCCTCGAAGCTCAGCTCCTTGGTGGGGCTGTTGGTCTTGCCGTGGGCACGATTGATCAGGGCGTGGATGCGTGCCAGCAGCTCCTGGCTGTGGAAGGGCTTGCCCAGGTAGTCATCGGCACCGGCGTTGAAGCCTTCGACCTTCTCGTGCCATTGACTGCGGGCGGTGAGCATGATCACCGGCGTGTCTATGCCCTGGTTGCGCCAGGTCTCCAGCAGCTGCAGGCCGTTGCCGTCGGGCAGGCCGATATCCAGGATGACACAATCATAATGGGTTTCTTTGATCAGGTAGTCGGCTTCGGCGGCTCTGTCGGTGACATCTGTGACATAGCCGGCCTGCTTCAGCTGTTTGGCAAGCTCATCGACCAGTAGGGTGTTGTCTTCAACCAGCAGCAATTTCATCGTTTTTCTCTACCTTAGCGCGGCAGGCGCTTCTGTCTACATGGAGGCGGCCGAGTTGCATCGACCTGAATTGATAATACACTTTTTCACCCTAAGCGGATATTTCGGCGCTAGTTTTTGTGCGGTACGCAGGCCTGGGGCAGGGGCTTGTTGGCGCTGTGACGGCCGGTGGTGGCGTCGATATCCAGGGAGATCAGCTCGCCATTGGCCAATTTGATCTGCAGATCGTAGCGCCAGTGGCCCTGGGCATGAAACAGGTGGGCGTCCACCAGTTTGCCATCGCAGTAGGCCTGTACCTGGCTGAGGGTGAGATCGAGAGAGAGGATTTTGCCTTCGCTGACCAGCTCTTGGGCCTGGTTGTGCTCCAGTTCGATAACGGCGGTCGCGGCAGGACTGAGCAGTGAGCAGACACTAAGCAGTAAGGTGCTGATAACGGCGGTCGGTTTCACTGAGGCTGTCCTAAAAAAATGGCCTGACTAAGGAGTCAGGCCACTTTAACTAAGATCTATTAAATCTAACTTAATGCTAGCTTAGCGGGTACCGTAAACCACGATAGTTTTGCCGTGTGCTTGGATCAGATTCTGCTCTTCAAGCATCTTGAGGATACGGCCCACGGTTTCGCGAGAACAGCCCACGATCTGACCAATCTCTTGGCGAGTGATCTTGATCTGCATGCCGTCTGGATGGGTCATGGCATCTGGTTGCTTAGCCAGGTGCAGTAGCGTCTGTGCGATACGACCGGCAACGTCCAGGAAGGCAAGGTCGCCCACTTTCTGGCTGGTGCTTTGCAGACGGTAAGCCATCTGAGAAGAGAGCTTCATCAGGATCTCAGGGTTAACCTGGATCAGCTGCTTAAATTTCTTGTAAGAGATCTCAGCGATTTCACAGGCTTGCTTGGCACGAACCCAAGCGGTACGCTCGGCTTGCTCTTCAAACAGACCCAATTCACCGATGAAGTCACCTTGGTTCAGGTAAGAGAGGATCATCTCTTTGCCTTCTTCATCTTTAATCAAGACGGCAACAGAACCCTTCACTATGTAGTACAGCGTGTCAGAGTCTTCACCCGCATGGATCAGAGTGCTTTTGGCTGGGTACTTATGAATGTGACAGTGTGATAAAAACCATTCCAACGTTGGATCAGGTTTAGGCTTACCAATCAGAGCCATGCCTATGTTCCTCGACTGATTAATGTAAATACAAGAATATGCTAAATAAGCAGATTACGTCAATTAGGGCCAAAAAACCTCGTCAGAGATCAAATTATTGCAATAAGTATGCAGCCGGTAACGTAATTTACTTTGCTGTCAATAGTGGGAGTTCATTTTGATACATTAGTAATATATGTCAACTAATACCGTAATCGGGCCAGTTTATTTGGCCGACAATGTTGCCCATATCACATCTGCCTAGGTGCTTATTGTCCGCCCAGGAGATAACACCGGTGATTTTCATGCAGTAAAACACGGTTTTTACTCGACTTGGCGGGGGGATTATTGATAGTGTTAGTCTCTGCGCCGCCGAATATTATTCGGGCCTGGGCAGCTCAAAGTTGTGGCTATTTCGTGTCGTCTCCCTAGATGACACGAACTGGTGAAGGAGAGTTCTGAATCGTGACAAAGCATGTTTGGAAATTGGCCGCCGGCCTACTGGCCCTGTTTGCCGTGCAGCAAGCCCTGGCGTTTTCTGTGCCCGCTACCGAAGCGGCGGCGCCTGCCAGTAAGTTGGCCCATATTCAGCTAAAAGCCAGCCAAGGCGAGTCTGAGGCGCAATTTCTTCTCGGTTTGATGTATCTCTCCGGCCGTTTTGTTAGTCCGGATCCTCAGCTGGGTGCCAGCTGGGTCGAACGCGCCGCCGAGACGGGCCACAAGAAGGCGGCCCAGACCATAGCGGATCTGGCCTTCGACGGTAAGATCATTCCTCGCGATCTGGCCCTGGCCGAACGTTGGTATTTGAGCCTGGCGAGCGAGCAGGACAAGTGGGCCCAATTCCGTTTAGGCTTCATCTATGCCGCCGGCGGTAATGGCGTGGCGCGCAACTGTGGTAAGGCGGTCGATAACTTCATGGCGGTGGGTGATGAGATCTCCCTGGGGAACGTTGTGTGGATCCTCTCTACCTGTCCAGAGGCCAAATATCGTGACGGCGGTAAGGCCCTGGCCATAGGCAAGGGGCTGGTCGAGGCCAACAAACAAGACCCGACCAACTTGGATAACCTGGCGGCAGCCTATGCCGAGATTGGCGATTACAGCTCGGCGGTGGATCTGCAGAAGCAGGCGATTAAGGCGCTCAAGCAGACGGCCGAGTTCGATAAGTCAGATGAATTTGAATTAAGGTTGGAAAACTATCGCCAACAGAAGCCCTATCGTGAAGTGGTGCCGCTGTCACAGTAGCTTTTACGCCAGTAAATACCGGTTTCCTAAAGATTAAGACGTCGACTCGGGTCGGCGTTTTTTTATGCCTGAGCGCTTTATGTTTGAAGTATTCGGCCTGAAATAGTTAGGACGGTAACGCAGGGAAATTAATGCAGAGTGGCGTGCAAGAGGAGGTGTCGGGACGCTAGCATACTCGAGGAAGCAAACAGATCAAGATGGGGGAATTCACTCCCAAGAGTATACTAACTATCAGTCTTTCGCCTGAAATCCCGATAGCCAGCATTGTATGTGAGCAGACTTAAATAAAGCTTAAGCGAATCTATCTCTGACTGAAGCTGGCGCGAGCGGTGAAAATTTATTCGCTATCCAGATCCAGCAGGTGCTGACGCTTCTCCAGCAGATCCCGAATCAGCGGCGTGAGGATCAGCTCCATCGCCAGCGACATCTTGCCGCCGGGCACCACCAGGGTGTTGATGCGGGACATGAAGGAGCCGTCGATCATCTTCAGATAATAGGGGAAGTCGACGTTCTTGATGCCGCGAAAACGGATCACCACGAAGCTCTCATCCAGGCTGGGGATGGTCTTGGCGCTGAAGGGGTTAGAGGTGTCTACCGTAGGGACCCGTTGGAAGTTGATATGGGTGCGGGAGAACTGCGGTGTCATATGGTTAATATAGTCTTCCATGCTGCGCACGATAGAGCCCATCACCTTCTCGCGGCTGTGGCCTCTGTCCGAGGTATCGCGGATGATCTTCTGGATCCACTCCAGGTTAACTATGGGCACCATGCCGATCAGCAGGTCCACGTGCTGGGCCACGTCGCAGTCGTCGGTCACCACGCCGCCATGTAAGCCTTCGTAATAGAGCATATCCGTGTTTTCCGGCAGCGGTCGCCACTGGGTGAAGGTGCCAGGCATCTGGTTGAAAGGGACGGCCTCGTCGAAGGTGTGCAGGTAGGAGCGGGTCTCGCCCTGACCTGTGGCGCTATAGGCGCTAAAGCACTGCTCCAGCTTGCCAAAATCGTTGGCCTCGGGACCAAAATAACTGATGTTGCGGTTCTCGTTCTGCGCCTGGCGGATCTTCAGTTCCATCTCGGGACGCGTGTAGTGGTGAAAGCTGTCGCCCTCGATCATCGCGGCATTGATCCCCAACTGACGGAAGATATGGCTAAATGCTGTCGTGGTCGTCGTGGTGCCCGCTCCAGAGGAGCCGGTTACGGCAATAATGGGGTGTTTAGCTGACATTCTTTTACCTAAATAGCGCTAAGCTGATGCCCGATAACGGGCAATTGTGAACCAATAGTTATACGGCACGGATAACCTAAAGGTCAACAGGGCCCGTCATCTTGGATCTGTTGTGTCAGGGTATCTTGCCGGTGGCGAATGGCGATAGATTCATCCTCTTCGCTGTATTCGACCACAAGTTCGCTGAGGGCCAACGCCTGACGGCACTGTTTGATGGCGCGGGCCAAGGCCTCGCCATCCAGGCTGGCGAAGCTGCCATCCTCGGTCTGGGTGAAGAGAAACTCCTTAATCAGATTATCCAGGGTCTCGCTCGGCAGTTGCAGCAGGGATTGATAGGGGACCAGCATGGTTAAGCCTCCAGCAGAAAATGGACGATGCGCTGCTCCAGATAATATCTGGGCTTGAGGGGATGACCGCCGTCGATAAAGCCGACGTGACCCCCCTGTTGGTGCAGCTCGTAGGTGACCTGGGGCGAGAGCGCCTCCTGAGTCGGGATCACCTCATCTGTCATGAAGGGATCGTCCTTGGCGTGGATCACCAGGGTCGGCTTAGCCACCTGACTCAGGTAGGGCAGACCGCTGGCGCGCCGATAATAGTCTTCGACGCCATTGAAGCCGTGCAGCGGCGCGGTGACTCTGTCGTCGAACAGATGAAAGGTGGTCAGACTCTCTACCTCGGCCTGGGTCACCGGCATCTGGGCGCTCAGATCTGGCAGGGCCAGCTTGTCGCGCACCTTCTGCTGTAGCTGCTTGATGAGATAGCTCTGGTAGATCTTGGAGAAGCCGTGTCTGAGGCGTTTGGCGCAGGCGCCCAGCTGCAGCGGCGCCGAGATCACCACGGCGCGATCCACCAGGCTGTCACTGCCATGCTCGCCCATATATTTGGTCAGCACATTACCGCCCAGGCTGTAACCCACCGCCAGCAGAGGCGAGTCGGGATAGTCCCTTCGCAGCTGGCTGAGTGTGGTGTGCAGGTCCTGCGTATCGCCGCTGTGATAGCTGCGGGCGAGACGATTGGTCACGCCAGAACAGCTGCGATGATGATGCACCAGGGCGGCAACCTTGTGCTCGCCCAGCAGAGTGAGCAGACGTCTGGCATAGTGAGAGTCGGCGCTGCCCTCTAGTCCATGCACTAGCACGACTATCGGTTCAATTTGTGTGGGCTCAGCCTGTGTGGGCCCAGCTTGTGTGGGTTTAGCCAGCCAGTCGAGATCGATAAAGTCGCCATCATCCAGTTCCAGGCGCTGGCGAGTGAGGGCTGGCTTGTTCACCTTCGTCAGCACCGGCAGTATGGTTTGCACATGGGGATTTCTTGCCCACCAGGGGGGCGTGAAGGTACGCTGGGTCATAAATCGCTGTTGCCGAAAATTAAAACATATGTTTAATTGTTAGTTATCTAGCTAGTGTAACATAGATTCGAGTCGCTCCTTGTTGTCGAAGGAGAGTCATGGAATATCGCTATTCACAGAGCGCAGGGAATAAGATGAATCGACGCACCTTTTTGACCACGGCCCTGGTGGGGACCGGCGCCCTGGCACTGGGAGTAAACCTGTATCATCCGCCGCAGGTGAGGGTGAGTGCATCCCTGGATCAGTCCCATCGTCTGCTGTTTAGCCTGCTGGTGCCCGTGTTTCTCGACGGCGCCTTACCCCATACCCAGTCGCTGCGCGTGGCGGCGCAAAACCGCACCTTAGATGCCATAGTGGCGACCATGGACCTGCTACCCGAGGAATCTCGAGACGAGCTAGAGCAACTGCTGGAGCTGCTTGAGTCGCGCCTGGGGCTGTTACTGCTTACCGGCAACATGACCCCCCTGTTGATGCGCCAACCCCAGGAGTTGGTGGCCATGCTGGAGGCTTGGCGAACGAGTTTTCTCGACCTTATGGTCACCGCCTACCAAGGGCTGCGAGAGCTGGTGCTGGCAAGCTATTACAGCTGCCCCGAGCATTGGGCGCGACTAAATTACGAGAAGCCACGGCTGTTTAATTGAGAGCTTAAGCCATTGAGATCTGAAGTCATTAAGAACTTTAGCCGCAGATAAGCCGAGCGATTAGCCTCGGATCGATAAACACAGACCCCGATAACGGGGCAAAGGAGCGCCATTGGCCATCGAAGATCCCATAGTGACCGGCCTTGCAAACGGCTGGAAACATATAGATGCCAGTCAACTGACCCAAGACCAAACCCTTGAGGCCGACGTGGTGATCGTCGGCAGCGGCGCCGGTGGTGGCGTAGCGGCCGAGATCATGACCGAGGCGGGGCTGTCTGTGATTATCGTCGAAGGTGGGCCACTGAAATCGTCCGAGAGCTTCAACATGGAGGAAAGGCGCGCCTACCCCAACCTCTATCAGCAGGCCGCCTCGATGAAAACCAAGGACAAGGCGATCGGCATCTTTCAGGGACGCGCGGTTGGCGGATCCACCACCATCAATTGGACTACCTCGATTCGCACCCCGGAAAATGCCCTGGCGTTCTGGGCCCAGCATAAGTCGGTCGAAGGCCTCTCCAGAGAGGCGCTAACGCCCTGGTTCGAAAAGATGGAGCAGAGGCTGAGCATTACAAAGTGGCCCTTCGAGCCCAACCGCAACAACATGGCGCTCAAGCAGGGTTGTGAGGCATTGGGCTGGGACTATACCGTCATCAAACGCAACGTGGCTGGCTGCTGGAACACTGGCTACTGCGGCATGGGCTGTCCGGTCAACGCCAAGCAGTCTATGCTAGTCACCACGATACCGGCGGCGCTGGATCGCGGCGCGACCCTGGTGAGCCGCGCTAAGGTGAGCAAGATAGAACACCATAACGACAAGGTGTACGCCCTCAAGGCCCAGGCGTTAACCGAGTCACTGCGCCCCAGTGGTGTGCAGCTGATGTTAAAGGCCAAGCACTATATCCTCAGCGCCGGTGCCATCCATACACCAGCCCTGATGATGCGCTCCCGCCTGCCGGATCCGCAAAAGCTGCTGGGTAAGCGCACCTTCCTGCACCCGACCGTGCTCAGTGGCGCCCTGTTTAACGACGCCATCAATGGCCATAGCGGCGCGCCACAATCTATCTATTCGGATCAGTTTGTCTGGCAAGATGGCGCCGATGGCGAGCTGGGCTATAAGCTGGAGGTGCCGCCCATCCATCCCGTGTTGATTGCCTCGAAATCCCTGGGATATGGTCAGAGTCACGCCGAGCTGATGGCCCAGTTTAATCAGCTGCAGGTGACCATAGCCCTGATGCGAGATGGCTATCATGCGGACAGCCCGGGTGGCCAGGTGCAGCTGACAGACAAGGGCTATACCCTGGATTATCCACTGACCGACGCCTTCTGGCGTGCCGCACGCCGCGCCTTTGCCAGCATGGCCGAGCTACAGTTTGCCGCCGGGGCGCAGAAGGTGTTGCCCATGAGCGAGGGGATGCCCTATCTACCGAGCTGGCACGCGGCCAAGGAGGCAATCGCCGACATGACCCTGGCGCCCTTCAAGACTGTGGTGGCCTCGGCCCACGTGATGGGCGGCTGCCCGCTGGGCGAAGATAAGCAGATGGCCATGGTAGATAGCCGGGGGCGCAGCCATTATCTGGAAAATCTGTCGGTGATGGACGGCTCGCTGTTCCCCACCAGTCTCGGAGCTAATCCTCAGCTCTCCATCTACGGCATTACCGCCCGCAACGCCAGCCTGTTGGCCGAAGAGCTAAGCGGCGCTTAAATAGTTGAGCTTGGTTTTTGGGTGGGGGCGAGGCCTTAGCGGATCAGTGTCTGTGCCAGCTGGTGGTATTGGTCTATCTCTATCTGAAACAGGCCGAGATAGCGGGGTAGATTCGCCTGGCCCTGCTCATTGGGAAGCTGTCTGAGTTGGCGCAGTATCATCCCTTGGGACTTGCGCTCCAGCATGAGTTCTACCTCTAGCATCTGGCGATACTCGGCCTCGGCCAGGTTGTGTTTGCTGAGCTTTCTCAGCCTGCGGTAGGGCTTGAGCACCTTCTGCTCCCAGGTCTCGACCTGCTCGCTGAGCTGGCGCCAATCCTGGTCGCTCAGGTAGTAGTGCTGCTCATCGAGCCACTGGGCTAGCAGCAGGAGATTGACGTTGAGCCCGTAGTCATCTTGCAGCTTGAGGTAGAGCAGCAGCCCCTTCTCGTAGAGGCTGTCGCAGGTCTGCCACAGGCTGGCGTCAAAATGATTTACATGGCTCATACTTCATCCTTGTATCGCTTAGGTTTTCCCTTTGGTGCTGGGTTGGCTTGAGTGAAAGCTTCGCGCGTTAGCTCTGCAGCTTGGCCTCTTGCTCTATGGCTTCTATGTTCTCTTGCAACTCGAGCCACTCCATCTCGCTCTCTTCAAGCTGTTGGGTATGCTGGGTCCGCTCGGCCAGGATCTGGGTGAGTTTGGCCTTGTTGTCGGCCTCATACAGGCTGGTGTCGGCCAGCAGGTTTTCCAGCTCGGCCAGCTTGTCGCTGCAATCTTGTTGGATCTTCTCAAGCTTGGCCTGCGCCTTCTTCAGCGGTGACAGCTTCTGTCTCAGCTCAGCTTCCAGTCGTTTCTGCAGCTTCTTATCCTGGGCCGGTGTCGCATCATCCTGGGCGGCAGGCTTGTTGGCCTCCTTGGCGGCGTCCAGCAGCCACTGATGATAGTCGTCGAGATCGCCGTCGAAGCTCTTCACCTCGCCGCCATCCACCAGGTAGTAGTCGCTACAGCTCAGGCGCAGCAAGTGTCTATCGTGGGAGACTATGATCATGGCGCCTTCGAAGGATTGCAGCGCCATGGTGAGGGCGTGACGCATCTCGAGATCCAGGTGGTTGGTGGGCTCATCGAGCAGCAACAGGTTAGGGCGTTGCCACACCAGCAGCGCCAGCACCAGACGGGCCTTCTCACCGCCGGAGAATGGGCGAACCGGAGACAGGGCCATGTCGCCGTTAAAGCCGTAACCGCCGAGGAAGTCTCTCAGCTCCTGCTCCCTGTTGTTTGGCGCGAGTCGCGTCAGGTGCTGCAGCGGCGACTCATCCAGGCGCAGAAACTCCAGCTGATGCTGGGCGAAGTAACCGATATTGAGGCCGGGATTTGGCTCATACAGGCCGCTCATGGGCTTAAGTTGTTCGGCCAGCAACTTGATAAGGGTCGACTTACCCGCGCCGTTACGCCCGAGCAGGCCGATGCGGGCACCGGGTACCAGATTCAAATGCACATGGTTGAGGATCGCCTTGTCGCCATAGCCGACTGAGACCTGCTCCATCTTCACCAGCGGGTTGGGCAGAGCCTCGGGGGCACGAAACGCCATGTAGAAGGGGCTGTCGGCCTTGGAGGGCAGCAGCTCCGTCATCCGTTCCAGCGCCTTGAGACGGCTCTGGGCCTGCTTGGCCTTGCTGGCCTTGTAGCGGAAGCGGTCGACGAAAGATTGCATATGGGCGCGCTCTTTCTGTTGACGCTCATATGCCACCTGTTGCTGGGCCATGCGCTCGGCGCGGATGCGTTCGAAGGCGGTGTAGTTGCCCTTGTAGTAGTTGAGCTTATGGTGCTCGACATGCACTATTTCGTCGACGATGGCGTCGATAAAGTCCCTGTCGTGGCTGATGAGGATCAGCGTGCCTTGGTAGGCCTTGATCCAGCTCTCTAGCCAGTACATGGTGTCCAAGTCGAGGTGGTTGGTGGGTTCGTCCAGCAGCAGGAGTTCGGAGCGGCACAGCAGCGCCTGGGCCAGGTTGAGACGCATGCGCCATCCCCCCGAGAAGCTCTTTACCGGATTTTGCTGCTCGGCCTCACTAAAGCCCAGACCTGCCAACAGGCTGGCAGCGCGGGCGCGGATGCTGTAGCCGCCGATGGCGTCTATCTTGCCATGCAGCAGGGCGATCTGGTGGCCGTTATCCTCCAGCTGTGCCTTGTGCAGTGCCTCTTCCAGCTCGCGATATTCGCGGTCGCCGTCGATCACATATTCCAGCGCACTGACCTCCAGCGCCGGGGTCTCCTGGGCGACTGTGGCGATCTGCCAGCCCGTGGGCACGCTGATCTCGCCCTTATCCAGGCTGAGGTGCCCCATGATCAACGCAAGCAGAGATGACTTGCCCGTGCCGTTGGCACCCACCAGGCCCACCTTGTGGCCGGGGTAGACAGTCAGAGAGGCTTCATCCAATAGGGTCTTGGAGCCGCGAATAAGTTGCGCTTGGGTAATGGTGATCATTGAGGTCGACTTGATGCATAGCTAAGGATTAATAGGCTTGGGATGATAGCCCAGTTGGGGGGCCGCTTGCCACTCTTTAGCCGGGACATTTTGAATCCGATAGGGTGTTTTGCCGCGCCTTGTGGCAAAATGGCCCCATCGACAGAGTTTTTATCCCAACAGGTTGAGTCAAGCGTGAGTAGAGTCAGAGTCAAGAAGCGTTTCGTTGCCGGAGCCAAGTGCCCCAAGTGTCATGCCCAGGACAGCATAGTGTTGTTTAAGGAGCAGGGAGTTGAGACGGTCGAGTGCGTCGAGTGCGATTACCGTGAGCAGCAGGCCGAGGCCGAAGTGGCCAAGCAGGCCACTGGCGCAGTGATCGGGGTGTTTAAGCCCTAACGCTTTTAGGCGTGAAAAGCCTAGTTGCGAAAAACTTAGTCGTGAAAACCCTGCTGTAGAAACAGGTGACGCGTCTGATTGAAGCGCGCCTCGTCGGCGAGGATGAAGTCGATCGCCAGCTGAGCATTTTCCTGCCTGAACTTCTCCGTCTTGGCGATCTCATATTCGTTCATCACGATATTCATCGCCTCCACTGTCCATTCGCACTCCCCCTGGCCTATGCTGACCTCGTCGGGATCATAATGGGTCACCATCCAGTCCTGGAACTCTTCGTTATCTATCTTGCCCTGCTGCCAGGCGGTGAGCTGGTCGATGAGTTGCTGTTTGCTGATGTTGGCTTGGCTCATTTTCTGTGTGTCTATTGTTTGGGGGATAAGTGGCACACATGATAGCGATAAAAGCGCTTTTATACGACGGCGCCGAGGTTATTGTTCGGCGCCTTCGAGATTAAAACTTAAAGCGAGATACCAGTTCGTTGAGTTGTACCGCCATCTCTCTCAGATCGCTACAATCGAGTGAAGTCTGGCGAACCACGTCACTGCTGCTGCGTGAGATATCGGCAATGGCTGTGACATGGGGATTGATTTCACCAACAACGTTGGACTGCTCTTCCGTTGCCGTGGCGATCTGCATACTCATCTCGCTCATGGCCTGAATATTTTCGGCGATGCTGTGTAGGTGTTCGCCTGAGAGGCTGGCTTCCTGTTGGCTCTGTTGACTCTGGTTTGTACTCTGGCCGATGGCGTTGACCACTTCGGTCGTTTTCGCCTGTAGTTTCTCTATGATGTGACGAATATCCTCGGTAGAGGCATGGCTGCGGGAAGCCAGTGTGCGGACTTCATCAGCCACTACCGCGAAGCCGCGGCCCTGTTCGCCTGCCCGTGCAGCCTCGATTGCTGCGTTCAGTGCCAGCAAGTTAGTCTGTTCCGACACGCCGCGGATCACCTCAAGCACAGTGTCGATGGAGCTGGCATCTTCTGCAAGTTGCGATACCGTCTCGCTGGTGGTCAGTAGCTGCTCACTCATGCTTGCTACTGAGGCAATGGTATTTTGTACCGACTGATTGCCCTGATTAACCGATTGGTCGGCGACCTGGGCATTCTCGGCGGCATTGTTGGCGCTGCTGGCGATCTCTTGGGCTGTCATGCCCATCTCGTGAATGGCGGTTGCCACTTGCTCTATCTTGCTGACCTGATCGTTGATCTCATGCTCCATATGTTTAGCTTGATTGTCGATCCGCTCGACCGCCTGAAACAGATCGTTGGCTGTTGCCGATACGCTTTGCAGTGTCTTACTGAGATAGGTGACAAACTGGTTATAGCTGGCAGCCATGCTGCCCGTCTCATCCTGACGACTGTCGTCCAGTCGCAGCGAGAGGTCGCCCTCTCCCTCACCAATGCTTTTCAGCATGTCTGCAAGCTCGCCAAAGGGAGAGATAAGGCGGTTGATCAGCCAGGCGCTGGTGAACATGATAATGGCGGCCAGTATCAGACCCATCAGTGCCAGTTGCCAACTGGCTTTATTGATGGCGCCAAATAGCTCGTCTTGTGGGACCTCGGCGATAAGATACCAGCCGATTGAGGGAATGTAGCGACTGGCGACTAGGGTGTCGACACCATTGTTATCATATTCTGAGGTGGCAAAGGTCTGCTGAGACAGCAATGCTTGCGGATCTTTAATGCCCAATGTACTCAGTTGCTTGCCGGCAAACTGGCTTTGACCGTGGATCTTTATCTGGCCATTGCCGTCGGTAAGATAGACGCGCCCCTGTTCACCAATCTTATATTGTTTGATGTTGTCGGCCAGACTGTTGAGTGACAGCCCTACGCCCGCTACGCCGCTCGGCTTTCCCTCTATCTGTACTAGATAGTTGATAAACAGGGTGGGCGTTTGGTTGAGATCGTCGACATCGATACTCAAATCGTAATCTTTACCGCTACCTAAGAAGCGATAAAACCAGGCATCTCTGTCGTCACTTGGAGAGACAGTTTTAAAGAGTCCTTCATGGGTGATGTAGCGTCCCGTGGTATTAGAGACCAGAAAGGCGGTAATGGCGCCAAATCGCTGACGAATATTGGCGAGGGAGGCGATAAGTGTTGCCTGGCTAGCTTCGGGTTCACCTTGACGTATCATGGCCTGATATTCGAGGTTATTGGCCATCACCTTGGAAACTGTAATCGGCATCAATAACTGGGCGTCAATATCGTTGGCGACCTCACCTAAAACCGCGGGTAATTCTCGGTTTAGGGTGCTGTCGAGAATGATCTCCCGGCTATTGGACATTGCATAGAGGCTGATCAAAAAGATGGATAACACGACAGAGGCCAGGGTGGCGAGTACGACTTTACGACGGATGTTGAGTTTTAACATTAGCATCTCTCCTAATCTGACCTAAGTATAGGAGACTATGGTGAATCTGCAGGTGAGAAATACATTTAGAAGTTGCTGATATTTAATGGCTAATCGGTAGATTTCAGTATGGAGAACTAGGCTCGTCTTGTAGAGGAGTGCATTTAGTTGTTACGGACTTCTTGTAAGTTTGTCGCCCACTTTTGTCAAAAATTGATCCCCATCATGACGCTAAGGTTGCGTCTGGGCGCGGCTCGGGGTAGTTTGGGGTGTTTTTTTGCCTGGAAGACTAAAAATGAATAATAACTCTAAGTCCACAGAGGCGCCGCGCTTCCCCAGAATCTTCTGGATCGCCAACGGCGTCGAGCTGCTCGAACGAGCGGCCTATTACGGTGTGTTCATCGTTATCACCCTCTACCTGTCACGTATTCTCGGTTTTAGTGACGTCGAAGCCGCCTGGCTGGCGGGCTCTTTCTCCGCGGGTCTCTATTTTCTGCCTACCTTCAGCGGCGCTTTGGCCGATAAGATAGGCTTTCGCGGCGCCTTGCTTCTGGCATTCGGTCTGTTAACCATAGGCTATGCCTCGCTGGCGATATTCCCTGCGCTTATCGAATCTCAGGGGCTGGTGGAATATGGCAAGGAGACCATATATCACGGCCTGAAGGAGGCGGATATTCGCTGGGCGATCGTGCCTATTCTTATCGTCATCATGATAGGTGGCTCCTTCATCAAGGCGGTGATCACCGGCACTGTGGCGCTATCGACAACGGCCGAGACCCGTGCCAAGGGCTTCTCTATCTTCTACATGATGGTCAACATTGGCGCCTTCTCGGGTAAGACAGTGGTGAAGCCGCTGCGTGAATCCATGGGTGACCTGGGGCTTATTAACCTCAACTACTTCGCCGCCACCATGACGCTGATCGCCTTCTTCAGCATCATGCTCTTCTTCAAGAGCACGGAGGAGAACCGCTCCGGCAAGAGCCTGGGCGAGATCTGGCAGGCGCTGCTCAAGGTGCTGTCTAATGCTCGATTGATAGCCCTGATCTTAATCATCACAGGCTTCTGGATGGTACAGCATCAGCTCTACGCCACCATGCCAAAATATGTGCTGCGTATGGCCGGTGAGGGCTCATCGCCGTCATGGTACGCCAACGTCAACCCTCTGGTGGTCTTCCTCTGTGTCAGCTTCGTCACAGGTATGATGGCCAAGCGCAGCGCGCTGACCTCTATGACGGTGGGGATGTTTATCATGCCGGTATCGGCGCTGCTGATGGCCTCGGGTAACATGTTTGCCGGCAGTGAGACCATCTTAGGCATGCACCCCATCGCCGCCATGATGATCATAGGCATAGTATTCCAAGGCTTGGCCGAGTGTTTCATCTCGCCGCGCTTCCTGGAGTATTTCTCGCTACAGGCGCCTAAGGGCGAAGAGGGTCTCTACCTGGGCTTCTCGCACCTGCACTCTTTCATCAGTTCATTGCTGGGCTTCGGTCTGTCGGGTTACCTGCTGGAGGCCTACTGTCCAGATCCGCGCGTCTATAACGACCACGCCGCCTGGGTCGAGGCTTCGGCACATGCTCACTACATCTGGTATGTGTTTGCCGCTATCGCCAGCGTGTCGGCGGTGTCACTCATCATCTATGGCGCCGTGATCAAGCGTATCGATGCCAAGAATGATACCGACGCCGAATTGGCAACCGCCTAACTGTTTGACTCAGTTTTGGTTGGTTTAACCCTGAATGCCGTCGCGATCCCTCGCGGCGGCTTTTATTTTATTCCCCGTCTAATTGGCGCATTGCCGCCTGATTGCTGCTATAATCGCCGCCATATCCACGCACGCCCTTGAAGATTCATCGGCAGCTGCCATCACATAGCTTTATTTGTGCCTGATCTAACTCAGTTTTTCTCGGCACAGCATTAGGAAATTACCGTGAGTCAATCTGACGCTACTACGCCAAGCGGGGCTTTTGACAGTCTGCCGCTTAAACCCGCTTTGCTCGATACCCTGAAATCTATCGGCTTTCACCAGATGACGCCTATTCAGGCCCAGAGTCTGCCTGCCATCCTCAATGGGCAGGACGTCATAGGCCAGGGCAAGACGGGCTCGGGCAAGACGGCCGCCTTCGGTTTAGGCCTGCTCAACAAGCTGGATGTGAAGCGTTTTCGTATCCAGACGTTAGTGCTTTGTCCTACCCGTGAGCTGGCGGATCAGGTAGCGGCGGAGCTGCGCACCCTGGCGCGCGGTATCCATAACATCAAGATCCTAACCCTATGCGGCGGCGTGCCCATGGGGCCGCAGATAGGCTCGCTGGAACACGGCGCCCACATTATCGTCGGTACGCCGGGTCGCATCATAGATCACCTGGACAGAGGCCGCTTGGATCTCGACAACGTCGATACGTTGGTGCTGGATGAGGCGGATCGCATGTTGGAGATGGGATTTCAGCGTGAGCTGGATGCCATCATGGCGGAAGTGCCCCGTGAGCGTCAGACCCTGCTGTTTAGTGCCACCTTCCCTGAGCAGATCCAGGGGCTTAGCGAGCAGTTTATGCTCGATCCCCTCATGGTGAAGGTCGAGGTACAGCACGGCGGTGAGAGCATAGAGCAGCACTTCTACGAGTGCGGTAACAATAACGATCGTATGAAGGCGCTGCAGCTTCTGCTGCTTAAACATCAGCCCGAGAGCGCCGTGGTTTTCTGTAACACCAAGCGTGAGACCAAGGATGTGGCGGCCAAGCTCACCAATGCCGGTTTCAGCGTGGTGGCCCTGCATGGGGATCTGGAGCAGCGGGATCGCGACCAGATGCTGCTCAAGTTTGCCAACAAGAGTGCCAGCGTCATGGTGGCCACAGACGTTGCGGCCCGCGGCTTGGATATCGACGCCTTAGATATGGTGGTCAACTACCATATGGCCTATGACACTGAGGTGCACATTCACCGCATCGGCCGCACCGGCCGCGCCGGCAGCAAGGGCGCCGCCCATACCCTCTTTAACCATGAAGATGGCTACAAATTATCCCTGCTGGCAGATGCACTTGGCCGCGAGATAGACGGTGAGGCGCTACCAGGTGAAGCCCTGCTGGACACCATGCCGCCGCAACCCAGAATGGTCACCATTCAGATAGATGGCGGTAAGAAGCAGAAGGTGCGTCCAGGGGATATCCTCGGCTGTCTTACCGGTGACAACGGCATCGAGGGTAGTGAAGTGGGCAAGATCAAGATCACCGAGTTTCGCTCCTACGTGGCGGTGGATCGCAAGGTGCTGCGCAAGGCGCTCAACAAGATCGTGAAAGGCAAGCTTAAGGGTAAGAGCTACCGGGCGTGGGAATTGAATTAATTAATCGCGTAATCTAGCGCGGTAATTGGAAAAGGAGCTGACTGGCGTTAGCTCCTTTTTTGTTGTCTGGGGTTTGGCAGCATGTTTAGTTGTTGAGTGAGGTTGAAGGTCGACCCTTCATGGAAACTTATTGCCTGCCGCAGGCTTTATGTGCAGATACGCCCGTGACACGCTGTGCGCCATCAGACCTTCAAGGATGGAGGGAATGCCGAAAATGTCGGGAACATTTTTTGGCCATGAAACCGAAGGTCACTGGCGTATCTACACTCGGCATCTAACGACTCTTCGATTTGGCCGTGTTTGGTGTGAAGAGGGAATGAAAAGCTTACTTGGTCTTGTCCCAAAGTGTGTTGGCCTTGGAATGAAGGTTTGGCATTTCTATAGTTTGTTTGTTTGTTTGATTTGCATTTGGCCACATGATCATTAATTAAATGAGTTGAAGGTCGTACCCTCATGGTTATTTAACGCCTTCCCGGCGTGGGATGTGCAAGCACTCTTTTGGCACGCTGTGAATATATCCTTATACGCTTCACGGCGGCGTCCATGCCGCCGAGAGCCAAAAGCGTGCTTACACCCGTATCTAAACGTCTCTTCGATTTGGCTGTGTTTGGTGTGAAGAGGGCATCAATTGCCCCATTCTGTGCAGGCGCATTAATAAGGCGAGGCTTGTGTACTAAGCCTATTGACCAAATTTTAGTAATGCCACAACTTGGCTAGAACAAGGGGGCGATTCACATAAGAAACATGAATACCTCGATAAGCTAGGATTTCTTCGATATCTCGTAAGCTGAGTGTGAATCGATGACTGAGTTAAACAGCATTACTGATTATTTGAGCCGGATATCGATGGCCGGAATAGATAGTGTTCATGCGGCTAGGATGCAATAACTGCGAAGATATTGCTTAATCTTAATGAACGAGGTCCACTGCAGTGATTACTATGGTTATAGTACAAGAAGTAAAGGATTCAGGAAGTTAATAAAATGGAAAAAAATATACGTATCATGGTTTTGTTGCTTTCTTTGTTAGCGGCCTTCGGAGGGGTGGCTAAGCCAAGTGTTCCTGACCTAGATTTCGAAACCCATGATAAGTTTCCTGCTGATGGGTGGAGGGTATCTGGAGGGGATGCTGGGTATAGCTTTTCGGTTGACGATAAGGTTTTTCAACGTGGGCAGAGATCCGTTTCAGTTGAGTTTAAAGGAAGTAATCCTGGCGCTGGCTCCTTTGGTTATTGGTTGGCGCTCAAAGCGAAGGGGCAAAACATTAAGCTGAGGGGGGCAGTGAAAACTGAGGGTATTACTGATGGATGGGCGGGTTTGATGCTTAACGTTCACCCTGATCAAGCCTTTAGTAATATGTGGGAACAGAAGTTATTCGGTGACAATGATTGGAAGGATTTTGAGATTAGTTTGGATGTCGATCTTAAAAATGCTTCTTCTATTACAGTTGGTGGTGTGTTATCGGGTAATGGGAAAGTTTGGTTCGATGATCTTCAGATACTGATAGACGATAAACCATTAACAAGTTCTCAACTACGTGAGACTCCTCGCGCATATAAGGATGACGAATTTGATTCTGGTTCAATGTTGGTTTTGTCGGGATTGGATGAGACAACACTAATAAACTTAGACCTTTTAGGGAGGGTGTGGGGGTTTCTGAAATACCATCATCCAAATGTGGCAAGGGGAGATTATAACTGGGATTATGAATTGTTTAGGTTTCTTCCCGATTATCTTTCAGCTGTGGATGTTCAGGAGAGAGACAAGAGTCTGGTCGGTTGGATCGATCGGTTAGGTAAGGTGACTCCGTGTATTGATTGTAAGGTGACAAATCAGGAGTCTGTTCTGAAGCCAGATCATAGATGGTTCTATGAATTCGGTCTATCAAAAGAACTAATCAAAAAATTGAACTCGGTCTATGAGGGCCGGAGACAAGGCGCGAGCTTTTATGTAACCACTGACACTAGGCGGAGGGGCATTTTTTCAAATGAAAAAGCTTATTCTAATATGCCGTATCCAGATGATGGGTTTAGGTTATTAGCTTTATACCGGTACTGGAACTTGGTTCAATATTTTTTTCCGTATAAGCATCTGACTGAAAAGGAGTGGGGTAGTGTTCTCGCTGAATATATTCCATTGTTTCTAGGGGCAAAAAATCGGTTAGATTATGAAAAAGTGGCGCTATCTTTAATGGGTGAGCTTAAGGATACGCATGCTAATTTATGGGCTGGTCGCGGTGAAGTTGAAAAAATGCGAGGTGAATTTTACCCTCCAGTTTTCACAAGGTTTGTTGAGGGCGAGCTTGTTGTTGTAGATTTTTACACGGAAAAAAAGCTTGATATCAGCGAAATGCCCCACCGGAGCGGCCTGTCCATAGGCGATGTGATTACAGAGATCGATGGTGTCGGCGTGGAAGAGTTGGTTAGGGATAAGCTGCGTTATTACCCGGCATCAAATGAGGCTTCAAGGCTAAGAGATATTGCTCCTGATTTGTTGAGGTCGAATAAGTCTGAAATAGATGTAAGCTTTAGGCGCGACAAGTTAAAGGGTAATACGTCACTAAAACTATTCAAAAAGGAAGAACTGCACGTTTTCCAGTTGTATCGCAAACCTAAGGGTGAAAAGAGCTATAAAATTATCGATGGGGATATTGGTTACGTTACGCTGGCCACCATTGAGAAAGAAGATGTGGAATCTATAAAAAATCAATTCAAGGATGCGGCAGGCATCATAATTGATATTCGAAATTATCCTAACACGCCATCAATGTATAGTTTGGGGTCATTTTTCGTAGAAGATAAAAGCGCATTCGCGACATTCACTTATCCGAACATAGATAATCCTGGTGAGTTTGGTATTGGTAATGTAACGGTTCTTCGTCCATCGGAAGTGACTTTTAAAGGAAAGCTAGTTGTCTTAGTGAATGAAAATACGCAAAGCCAAGCCGAGTTTACAGCGATGGCGTTCAGGGCGGGTAGAGACACTACGATAATAGGGAGTAAAACGTCAGGTGCTGATGGCAACATTGTGAGCTTTGCTCTGCCGGGTTTATTAAGGACGGCTTTTTCCGGTCTTGGAGTTTATTATCCTGATGGTGGGGAAACTCAAAGAGTTGGTATCATTCCCGATATAGAGGTGAAGCCAACTATTGTAGGGGTGAGAGAAGGTAGGGATGAGTTAGTGGAAAAAGCTATAGAGATAATTAGGGCTAGATAGGCTGCGATTAAGTAGTTATCTAATCCCTGCATGACTGTAGTTTTAATATTAGCCTTCACTGCGGCTCTGACGGTATTTGGGCAGGTCATCGGCAATCTTGAGCCAGTCTGGCTGATTGTCCGTGTAGATGTGATATCTGGGGGCGACCGCGTTGGCATCGTCCAGGCTGGCGATGCTCAGGGTGTAGTAATCTGGGTAGTCGGTACTGCGATAGCTGATGCTGGTACCACACTGCTGGCAAAAGCCGCGGCGTATGGTGTCTGAGGAGGCGTATTCCTTGGGCGCCCCCTGTAACCAAGTGACCTGGTCGGCCTTAAAATCCATCCAGCAGGCGGCCATGGCGCCTGTGCTCTTCTGGCACTGGCTGCAGTGGCAGTAATCGCTGTCAAAGGGCTCGGCCGATACCTTGTAACGCAGCGCGCCGCACAGGCAGCCGCCTTGTAATTGCTCTACTGTTTTCATCTGTATTGCCGCCTAACTTTAGAGTTCATCCTTAAGATCGATACCTTAACACTAACTGTGAGTCTTTAGTTTCGTGGATAGATCTCAAGAATAGGAAACTTGTGTTCACCAAAAGCTAAGGTAATCGAGAGAATCTCGTTGGCGGAAAATCTTGTTTTAAAGATGTGAGGCGTTAGTCTTTCACCATTAGCAAACAGTGCCATTAGCTGGTTCTGGTTTAACGTACGTTGGCCGGATGCTAAGTTTTCAACGGTTATTACCGCCCAGCGCTCTCCTGCTTCATTACTCATCAGCACGCTATTGAGCACCTTAAAATCACTGATATCAGGTTGAATGTTATTTTCGTTGGGAAATGAGGATTGGAAGCTACCGGAGACGCTGCGATCGACGGTTAACACATCGTCTACCGCCATTGCCATGCCTGAACTTAACAGGCCGATTGCGAGCATAATAAATTTCAACATAGTGTCCTTACTTATTTTCCATGGTGTCCTTATTTAATCTGCATATTGTTTTATGCTACTTCGAGATTGAAATCAACCGTGATAGGGGCGCAGATATTTCTGGCCCCAGATGACTCTTTAACTAGTGATTTGCAGGTGCGCTCTGGCTAGGGCGACGACGTCTGCGACGGCGAGCGGGGGCGTTACCGTCCCTGTGCTCCTGTTTGCCTTGGTTTTGCGCTTGTTGACCTTCGCTCGCAGGCTTGCTTGTACCAGTACTTGCGCCTGTTCGGCGACGGCCCTGACCCTCGTTGTTGCCCTGAGCTTGATCGCTGCGGCGAGGCTGTCCAGCCTTGTCTGAACCCTGGCCGTTGCTTGAGCGATTGCTGCTGCGTTGGCTGTTGCTTTTAGGCTTAGGATTACGCGGTCCCTTGTGTTGACCGTGGCGCTTAGGCGTCAGGTTGGTCTCGGGCAGGGTGTGGGTCGGTTCGAAGCCCTCTACTTCAGCACGCGGCAGCAGCTTGCCGATCAGGCGCTCGATATCCGCCAGCAGTTTGGCCTCTTCGTCGCTCACCAGGGAGACAGCTTTGCCATCGGCGCCGGCGCGGCCGGTACGACCGATGCGGTGCACATAGTCTTCGGGCACGTTAGGCAGGTCGAAGTTGACGACTTGAGGCAGCTGGTCGATATCCAGACCACGGGCGGCGATGTCGGTGGCCACTAGCACGCGGATGTCGCCCGACTTAAAGTTAGCCAGCGCCTTAGTGCGGGCGCCCTGGCTCTTGTTGCCGTGGATTGCCGCTGCGGTGATCCCTTTGCCGTCCAGGGTCTTGGCCAGACGATTGGCGCCATGTTTGGTACGGCTAAATACCAACACCTGCTGCCAGTTATTCTGTTTGATGAGGGCGATAAGGGCCGCCGACTTCTTACTCTTATCCACGGGGCAGATTAGCTGCTGTACCGTGTTAGCAGTGCTGTTGCGCGGCGTAACCGAGATCTCCACCGGATTGTTCACCAGCCCCTTGGCCAGGGTGCGGATCTCATCGGAGAAGGTGGCGGAAAACATCAGGTTCTGTCGCTTGGGCGGTAAGATGGCGAGGATCTTCTTGATGTCGTGAATAAAGCCCATGTCCAGCATGCGGTCGGCCTCATCCAGCACCAGTGTCTCCAGCTGAGAGAAGCTCACGGCATCTTGCTGATAGAGATCCAACAGACGCCCCGGTGTGGCCACCAGGATATCGACGCCGCGCTTAAGTTGACTGATCTGTGGGCTGATGCCGACACCGCCGAACACCACTGCGCTGCGAAGCGGCAGATGTTGACCATAGGTGGTGACGCTTTCTGCTATCTGGGCCGCCAGTTCGCGGGTTGGCGTCAAGACCAGGGCGCGCACCTGTTTGCTGCGGGCGCGAGGACCTCCACTGAGTAGTTCCAGTAGCGGCAGGGTAAAGCCGGCTGTCTTGCCCGTCCCTGTCTGCGCCGCCGCCATCACATCTTTACCCGACAATACTGCTGGGATAGCCTGGGCCTGGATGGGCGAGGGGGTTTGATAACCTTTGTCGGCTACAGCTTTGAGTATGGGGGCGGATAACCCCAGGGAGGTAAAACTCATAGATGGATCTCTTGGGCGACGGGGCCGGATAATTGGAAGCCAGCGTGCTGGCGGGCGTGCAGCTTACATTAAGCGATAGCAAAGTGCTATCGAATTCGCCAGTTTTGCCTGGTTGAAGGGAGCAACTTTTTCGTATTTTGTGCGCGCTAATGATTGAGTTTTATCCAGAGGAGACTACAATAGCCGCCTTTCTGACGACAGTGGTATATTAGACCGCTGTTTCCCTCAATGAGCGCCACGTTTGCACTCGAAGATCGAATTAGGAAATTAACATGACACAACAAAAGAAATACGGTCTTCGCGTGAGCGAAGCCGAAGGTAGCTGGACAGCCGAAGTCACCCGTCGCATGACGGCGCGCAAGACAGTAGTGACTAAGGCGCAAACTGGCTTTGCCAGCGAAGCCGAGGCCACCGCTTGGGGCGAAGAGACCCTCAAGGGCATAGTCGATAACCTGATGCTGCGTAACGAGCGTCGTGCCAAGCAGCGTGTCGAGCGTAACGAAGCCGCTGCCGCCAAAGAAGCCGCCGCCGAGAAATGGCGCGCCGAGCGTGACGCCGCTGGCGACAGCGATCTGGATGACGACTTCTTCGATGAAGACGACGAGTAACGGGACGAAGACGAGTCGTCGCCAGGTAAGATAAAAAAAGCCCAGCAGATGCTGGGCTTTTTGCGTTTGTGGAGATGAGATTAACTGATATAGCTTTGACCTGCGTAGATCACGAAGTGTCTCAGGGCCAGCACGCCGGTGAGGCTGCAGCAGGCCACGGCTATCATCACGCCCTTGCTGTGACGTGTCTGCGACGGCATCAACATGGTGAGCAGTGGGATGGCAAAGCCGATACCGACCACGCCGACCCAGAACACGCTGGCCCAGACACCTGTGGTGAGTGACGCCAGCGCCGCCGCAGCTGCTCCACCCTTGAAGTAGAGGGCGCAGAACAGCATGAAGAGGAACATGATCTCGCTCAGCATCACGGGCAGTTCCAGGCCATGTATCTTGCTCAGGTTGGCATCATGGCTGTGGGTGTTAAACATCAGTAGCGCGCCGATAGCGTTAGCCGCCGCGCCGGCTGACAGGCCAGACACCAGGAAGAGCGCCGGTAGCACTGCCGTGTTCAGCAGTGGGTAGGCGTTCATCGCCGAGATGAGGAAGCCGGTATAGGCGCCCACACCTATGGCCAGCACAAACAGCACCACTTCTATCGCCTTGCGCATCGGCATTAGTGCTTCTGCCACAGGCACCAGGAAGCCCAATTTCCACTTGGCCAGCTCATCCCTTAGCACGATCAGCGAATAGGCTATGCCGATTGGTGAGTAGAGCAGCAGTGCCAGCACACCGATAGACATGACAGAGCTGAAGTTGTAGTTGACCAAAATCAGCCAGAACTCAAACGGCTTGGTCAAGTCAAACACCAGACAGGCCAGGCCCAAGCTGATGGCCAGCGGACTGATGATGGCTGCGGCCTTGAGGATCGCGCTCTCCATCGCCTTTTCTTTGCTGTACCAGCGCAGGCCGATACCGATCAGGATGGAGCCCGCCGAGAGGCCCGCCATAAACAGGTAGACTGCGATAACCCAGTTCCAGGTGACTGGATCATATTGCGCCATATCGCCCCAGGTATTGTTCATGACTGTATCCCCCCACGTTTCGTTGGAATGCGATAGACCCTAGGCTTGGTCCCCAGATGGGTCTTCTCCTGATAGGTCGCTTTGGTGTTGATGAGTTTGGCTACCTCGCTGCTCGGGTCGTTGGCGTCGCCAAAGGTCAGTGCATCTGTGGGACACACGGTGACACAGGCGGGCAGTTCGCCGCGGGCCAGGCGGGTGTCCTTACAGAAGTTACACTTGTCGGCCGCCTTGGTTTCAGGGTTGATGAAACGCACCTTGTAGGGGCAGGCCGCCACACAGTACATACAGCCGACGCACTTATCTTCCTTGATGGAGACCAGGCCATCGTCGCCCACATAGGCCGCACCAGTCGGGCAGACGGTGACACAGGGGGCGTTCTCACACTGCTGGCAGGAGACGCGGTTATATTTAAAGTGCAGGTGCGGCGCATCGCCGAAGGGGCCTTCTACGCGTACTTGCAAGCGGGTGACTCCCTCGGGGACGCCGTTTTCGCTGCGACAGGCGACGCTGCAGGCCTGACAGCCGATGCAGCGATTCTCGTCGTGCACCATTACATATCTTTTACTCATACTGGACTCCTATTAGATCTTGGCTAGCGTGATGCCAGTAGTGTGGATATTCATGCCGCACACGGCCGCGGTTTTGTTGGGTAGCAGGTTGCCGCAGTGAACCCCCTTGCCGGTCGCCCTAGCGAGCTCTTTGTTTTTAGAGCCAAAGCCCATGTAGGCGAACACGGTATCCTGACGAATACCCGGCGTGACCAGGGCCGTACCCTCTTCGCTGCCGACGCTGCTGGTGAGGCGGATTCGATCGCCGCTGGAAATGCCTAAGCGTCCTGCTGTGATTGGGTGGATCCACACGCCGTTGTCAGACATCAGGTTGGCCAGCATCGGCACGTTGTGGGTGGCACCATTGGTGTGCACCGCCACCTTGCCCTGGATGAAATAGAGCTCGTTGTCCTGTTTGAGTTTGACCTCGCGGTACTTGATCACCCCGCGTCCGGCGGCCATCTTCTCGACCTTGTCTGAGCTGAGTTCAATCTTGCCGCTCGGGGTCTTGAAGCTCATGGCGCTGGCATAGGTGCCGTCATCATCTGTAGGCTTGGCATTGGGGTATTGTTTGACGAATGCCGCCACCATAGACGGTTCGCGCAGCATCAGCGGTTTGCCGTAGCTGACATAACCCTTCTGCTTGATCTCGTTGAAGCGGGCCATGTCGCGGTCCACCTGCAGCAGTTGCAGGCTCTCCATGTTCTCCCAAGGGAAGTATTGCCCCAGGCCCATCTCGTGGCCCAGCTCCTTGAAGATCTGCCAGCTTGGCTTAGTGTCGCCTATGGTCTCGACCACACGTTGGCGCACATAGTAGGCCGGGCTCTTGCCCGACTTGTCGGCGATCTCTTCATCCCGCTCCAGATAGGTGGACTCGGGGAGAATGATGTCGGCATAGGCGGCGGTTTCGCTGATGTAGACGTCGCAGCTGACCACAAACTCCAGTTTCTTCAGGGTCTCGATCACCAGGGCCCTGTCTGTCATGGTCTGCATAGGGTTGGTGCGGCTCATCACCCAGGCCCTGAGCTGATAGGGCTGGGCTTTGAGGGTGGCGTCCAGAATGGTCTGATAGATACCGCCCGATGACCACATCATGGCGTACTGCTCATCCACTTGGTCGATACGCTTGGCCGCAGGCTTAGGCATGCCCTCGACGCCTGGCTTACCCAGGCCGGGTGCGACCTTGTCGCCAGCAAACTTGTTATAGGTCTTGGCCTTCTTGCCTAGGTAGAGGCCGCCCTTACGCTCAATGTTGCCGATCAACACGTTGGCGGCAAATAGGGCGCGGCGCATCTCGAACTCTTCTGGGGTGAAGGTGGCGCGGTGACCGAAGTCCACCACGGCGTGAGGCGCCTTGGCGGCAAATTCGTGGGCGATGCGGCGAATATCTTTGGCGGGTACGTCGCTTATCCCTTCGGCCCACTCAGGGGTATAGGCTTTGACCTCCTTGGCGAAGGCATCGAAGCCTTCCACGTGGCGCTCGATGAAGGCCTGGTCGTAGAGGTTGTCGTAGATCAGCACATGACACAGGGCCAGGGCGACGGTGACATCTGTACCCGGACGTATGGCAAACCATTCGTCGGCCTTGTCGGCCACAATTGAGAAGCGCGGCTCGAACACCACCAACTTGGCCCCCTTGCTCATCTGCGCCTTCATCAGGCCGCGGGTTTCGGACATGTTGATCCCTTCATAGAGATTGTGGCCGAAGTTGATGATGTACTTGGAGTTGCTTAGGTCGCGCTTCACCTTAGTGCCAAACATTGCCTTGGCGGCGATCACATAGCCACCGGGGCAGGTGGAGGCGTGGGTGAAGGTGTTGGGCGAGCCGAAGGCCTTGCCCAGGTGGAACAGGTGTCCCGACAATGAGCCGGACTTGGAGGAGAAGGCAACGGCCTCTGGGCCATGTTGCTGCTTGATGTCGTTAAGCTTGTGGGCGATCGTCTTGTAGGCCTCTTGCCAGCTGATCTCTTCCCACTTGCCTTCGCCGCGCTCGCCCACCCGGCGTAGCGGTTTCACGATACGCTGTGGATCGTACAGCAGGCTGTGACCGGCGCCGCCACGGGCGCACACCTTGCCGCCGAAGGATTTTGCGGCGCTGTTGCCCTGGATAAACACATTCTTGCCATCGACGACCCGCGCCGAGATGGGGCAACGCGTCGAACACATTTCACAGATGCTGGCGACTTCCTTGCCCATACCCTGTAGGGGTTTCTGTTCCAGCGCTGCCAGCGAACCGGGTAATAATGTTGCCAGCGCACAGCTTGCTCCCCCTGCACCGGCACCCTTAATAAACGTTCGTCTATCAAGCTCTATCATGGTTTCCTCCTTCATCTGCCTGGGCAGATGAAATCACACACTGTTATTGGTTTTTGTTCCCTCCCGCAGGAGGTCTGAGTCCATTGTTATCCCGTACAAAATTAAGGGGTATTGTGGTAAACCACATAGGCGGGGGGCGCGTGATCTGGCGCAGCGATTTTTAGCCAGAATGTGAAAAAAGTGTGACCTTTATTCACACAGGACTTTGTGAATCGAGCGTAATAAGAAAGGCTTACGACTGGGGCTAAGGGCTGGGGCTAAGGAAACAAGGGGAATAGAAAACTCGGACGCTACTTATGCGTCTCAGATCTGACTGTACTTGGCTAATTCGGCCAGGTTGTGCACCTTGAGCTTTTTCATCACGTTGGATCTGTGTACCTCTATGGTGCGCAGGGACAAGAACAGCGCCTCGGAGAGCTGCTTGTTGGTCTTGCCCTGGATAAGCAACTCAAGCACCTGATGCTCGCGATCGCTCAGGGTGGCCAGGTTGTGGCTCAGCTGCAGCGCCTCGAAGGCCTTCTGGCTGTGGAGCATGCTCTTGTCGATGGCGGCCGCCAGGGCCTGACCCGATACCGGCTTCTGAAAGAAGTCGCAGGCACCCTGACGAAAGGCATTGACCGCCATGGGCAGGTCGCCATGGCCGGTGAGGAAGATGATCCCAAGGGGGCTTTGTTTCGCTAGAAGCTCTTGCTGCAGTGCCTGACCACTGATGGCCGGCATACGGCTATCGAGTATGACGCAGCCCGGCTGGCTCAGATCTACCTCTTCCAGGAAGTGCAGGCCAGAGACGAAGGTGGTCATCTCATAGCCGAACTGGCGCAGCATGAAGCTGAGGGAGTCGAGGACGGCTTCGTCATCGTCCACCAGATAGAGGGGCATAGGTTGCGGCGTGGCTTGCGGCATAGCTTTAGTGGGTCGTTGGCCTTGGGTTGCATCTAGCCTAGCGCCTCTATTTGAGGCTGGCAAAAGGGGCATTTGGGCCTTTGAGACAGATCACTAAATGATAATTTTCTGATGGAGACACAAGGGGATGTTTGCACCGCCTCACATCAAATAGCTCCTTTCTTGCCTAGAGTAGTAGGCTTAACTCAGTGATCGGGCGAGCGATGAAAGGGCGATTGGGATTTGCACTCATAAGGTGTTGGAAGGGGAGCTTAGGGCGGCTCAAGGGCGCGCTGATCTGCTTCTTATTGCCTTTCTGTCTGCTTCAAGTCGGCAATGTCTTGGCTAGTGAGAGCGCCAATGAGATAGGCGATGCGATAGTCGATGCCTCGGTTAGCGACAAGGTGAACCTCGTGCATCTCAGGGTCGGGGTGCTGGCCAATCACGGGGTGCAGAAGGGAATAGAGCGCTGGCAGCCCATGATGGACTACCTGTCGCAGGAGGTGCCTGGCACCCATTTTGAGGTGGTGCCGGTGGATTTCGATGAGATGAGCCGCCAGCTGCTGGAACACGAGCTGCAGTTTATCGTCACCAACCCGGGGCAATACTTTAATCTCAGCAGCAACTTCCCCCTCTCCTGGCTGGCGACCATGAAGAGCCATATGCATGGCGGCGCCACCTTTGCCATCGGCTCCACCATCATAGTGCGCGCCGATAGTGAGATCTACACCCTCAAGGATCTCGAAGGCAAACATCTGGTGGCCAGCGATCCCCAGGCCTTGGGGGGCTATCAGGCCGCCATCGGCCTGCTGCATAAGATGGGTTACAACCCGGAGAACTACTTCGGCTCGCTGCGCTTCCTGGGCTTTCCCCTGGAGCCCATCGTCTATCAGGTGCGTGACGGCACGGTCGATGCGGCCATCACCCCCTTCTGCACCCTGGAGGAGATGATTCAGGACGGCCTGGTGAAGAAGGAGGATTTCAGGGTGATCCACCCCACCATGCCGGCGGGCTACGAGTGTCTGGTGAGTACTCAGCTCTATCCCAATTGGTCCTTTGCCGCCGCCGATACCGTGCCGCCGGCCATCACCCAGAAGATCACCCAGGCCCTCTATGCTCTGGGGCCAGATCATCCCGCCGCCATTCAGGCCAAGACCCTGGGCTGGACGGCGCCCATCAGTCAGCTCAAGGTGATCAAGTTGTTTAAGGAGCTGCAGCTCAAGGCGCCACCGCCGCCACTGCACTACACGGTGTTGAAGTGGATGGAGAAGAACAAGGAGTGGGGCCTGGCGTTGTTGTTGCTGTTTCTGGTGTCCACCGTCTATCACCTCTGGCTTGAGTATAAGTTCAGGCAGAAGAGCGACTTTCTGATCGACACCGAGCGTCAGCTCAAGGATAAGGCGCTACAGGTGGAGCGGATGAAGAGTGCGGCTATTCTCGGCGAGATAGGCTCGGGCCTGGCCCATGAGCTGAATCAGCCCATCGCCGCCATCACCCAGTATAGCGAGGGGGGCATGATGCAGCTCAACAGCCGCGGCGATGCCGACTCAGATCTGTATGAGCTGCTGGCCAAGATCAATGCCCAGTCTGCTCGGGCTGGCGCCGTGGTGCACCGCATTCGCGGCCTGCTCAAGCGGCGTAAATCCCAGTATGAAGCCCTGTCTCTGGATGAAGTGATCACCAACACACTGGCGCTGTTTCGCCGCGAGTTTCAACAGCAGGGGATAGTGCTCACCCAGGAGGTGCGCGGTGAACCCTACAGCCTGTTTGGCGACGCAGTCGGCCTGAGTCAGGTGCTGGTGAATCTGATTAAGAATAGTCTGGATGCGATGGCCGAGATGAAACCCGACAGGGAGAAGCGACTGCTACTGACCCTTGAATATGGCGCCCAGCAGGCGACCCTCAAGCTGGTGGACAATGGCCCCGGCCTCAAGGGCAAGGCGCAGGATCTCATGGCCTCCTTCTACTCCACCAAAGATGACGGCCTGGGCCTCGGCCTCGCCATCTGCTGCGACGTGATACGCCAGCACAAGGGGCAGTTCACCATAGATAACTGCGCCGATCACGCTGATCTTCCCTGGCGGGAGGGGTGCGTGGTGAGTTTGAGTTTGCCAAGAAACTCGGGGGCTTGTGAGAGGGGAAGTTAGCCGGTTTGGGCTAATCGGCAAATTAGCCTTATTGCTGGCTGCATCGGGATTTAGCTACTTTGTTGTAGCGTTAACCTAAGCTGTTACCTAACGCCTGCCCGGCGGGGGAATGTGCAAGCACTCTTTTGGCACGCTGTGAATATATCCCTATACGCTTCACGGCGGCGTCCATGCCGCCGAGAGCCAAAAGCGTGCTTACACCCGTATCTAAACGTCTCTTCGATTTGGCAGTATTTGGCGCGAGTAGCGTTTGGTGGCAGGTTTGTTTGTTGAGTGAGTTTAAAGGTCGATCCTTCATGGAAACTTATTGCCTGCCGCAGGCTTTATGTGCAGATACGCCTGTGAGACGCCGCAAGTACGTTCCCTGTAGGCTCTGCCGTGACATCCCTGTCACGGAAGCTCACCGGCGTATCTACACTGGGTATCTAACGTCTCTTCGATTTGACTTTACCTGTTGGTCTTGAAATGAAAGTTGGTCATTGCTATAAGTTTCAGCTGGTTACAAAAGCATGCCGCAATGTATATTCGGTGGTGAATCATATAGGTGCATTATCGCTAATAGGCGTTAGCTTTCTTTCGAGTATGGAGAACGATGGTAGGATACAGATGGACATGTCAGGCCTGTGAGGCAGGCAATGAGCCAAACTTGGATAAGTGTGAATTTTGCGGCTGTCCTGCAAATGCAGGGAGTGAAGACATTGAAAAACACACAAGTCCTGACGGCTTTAAGAAAAGGAAAGCAAAAGAGCAATACTCGAATTCATTGTTTATTTACTTTTTTATCCCTTTTTTTGCCGCTATCCATGCTGTAAATGGAAGGTATGAAACCTTACTTCTTCTTTTGGGTATAACGGTAGCTTTTAGTTATAAAAACATTAAGTTACTTACTCATATCTGGAATGATGATTGGGCTAGAACTAGTCTAATCACGATATCGAGTTTATTCTTGGCATCCATACTGATTAGGATCTTTCTCATTCCAGATAATAGTGATTTAGTGTGGTGGTCGGCCTTGTTTCATTTTCTATTGACACCGCTTTCATTTTATTACTTTTTTAACAGCCACAATGGTAAAAGAGTTTTTAGTGAGTACTACTCGAAAGCTAACAAGGTTGTAAACGCGGACAAATAACAGTTGGCTTTGTTCGTACCTCACAAAATTTTAGCCAACTATTATTAGCCGGTTACAAAGGCGTTATGTGTTATCAAGGAGTTAGGCTATGCCTCAAAATGGATTAATATATAGAATTCTTATTGCTTCACCAGCAGATTGCGTTAAAGAGCGATCATCAATTCCAGATATTATTTACTCTTGGAATGCATCTCACTCTTTTCATACTGGTATTATTTTAGAGCCAGTCATGTGGGAAAGTCATGTGGTACCTGAAATGGGTGCAAGGCCTCAAGAAATAATTAACAATCAAATTGTAGACTCTTGTGATTTCTTGATTGGAGCATTTTGGACTCGTATGGGCACTGCAACAGGAGGCCATGTTTCTGGAACAGCAGAAGAAATAGATAGATTAAGAAAACAGGGAAAGAAAACTCTTCTGTATTTCTCGTCAGCTCCTGTTATGCCTGATAGTGTAGATCTTGAACAATATAAAGCCCTTAGTGACTATAAGAAAAGTGTAAGAAATGAGGGAATCACTTTCGATTACTCTTCAATTAGTGATTTTAGAGAAATGCTACAAAAGCATTTATCCACACTTATGGCTGGAATATCAAAAGACACAAAAGCTGAAACAGCACCTGAGGAATATGAGAAAAGCGATGTAGACATGTTTAAGTCTCAATTTGAATCCTTTCTCCGTAAACTGCAAGCTGAATGGGCTGCTGAAAGAGATAGCGAGCCTTACGGTATTGATGATGCAAAATATATTTTAGAAAATGCTGTCGGAAACCTATTAGATTATCAATCACAAATAGTATCAGATCCTGAAAACCAGTTAATTCCAATCTTTCAAAATGCCACAAAATCAATGAAAGCACTCCTGCGTCACAGAGTTTACATGGATGGTGGTAAATCTTTTAAAGAGTTTTGGAAAAAAGGTGATGAAGCTATAGCTTATTTAAACAAGTTGCCAGAAACATTGTCGCAGTAAAGAACACATAACAAACCATTATAGTAACGGGACTGCTAACAGCTTGCTCGGTTCCGCTTCGCTACACATTTTAGCAAGCTATTACGATCCCCCGAATGGGGCGTTACTGATTAAATACTCTAACGCGTTTCTGTCCAAAAATGTTTTAGAGCTAGGCTGCCCAGTAACGCTAAATCGAAGAGACGATAGATACTGGTGTAAACACGTTTTTGGCCTTCGAAATCAGGGATGATTTCGTAGAGCCCACACGGACGTGCTTGCGGCGTGCCAAAAACGTGTTTGCACATAAGCCTGCGGCAGGCAATTAACAGTTATGATGGTACGCTTTCAGTCTTCCTTTTTAATTCAAATTCAGGTCAAAGCTATACCTTTAGCAGAAACCTATAAAACCAAATCAAAGAAACCCCGCCGGGCAGGCGTTAGGCTGCCATGAAGGTGCGACCTTCAAAGAGGTCTACAAGTACCAAAGTTCTTTGCCGTTAAATTTACACATATTATTGGGTTACTCGAAATGGGTCGATAATCCTCACATAGGAAAGGCAACATCTCCATGAACCCCACCCCAAAATCAAAACTCGATAAAAACTGAGTTCCCAGTTTTTTTGATCTAGCTCAATTTTTGTGAGCCTACTAACAATTCCCCATCCGCTGGTTTATTCCTGTGCGCGAGCCTGCGATACTCTTGCCATCGAACTTAGTGTCCCTGCCTGATAACGCGCGGAGCTCAATGGATAAGACCCTCGAAAAAGTCCTCGGCCGCTGGCTTAAGCAGCAAAAATCGGCCTGTGGCGCCTACCTCAATCTGACCGTGTTGTTTGGTGTGCTTACCGGCTTCGCCCTTGTGGCCCAGGCCTACCTGCTGGCGACCATGCTCCACGGTTTGATCATCGAAAACTTGCCTCGTGATGCCTTTACCAACGAGTTTATCGCCCTGATAGCCGTGATAGTGCTGCGCGCCGCGCTAGCCTATGGCCGCGAGCGCATCAGCTTCAAGGCGGGCATGTTGCTGCGAAGTCAAATTCGTCAGAGTGTGCTGGATAAGCTGGTGGAGCTGGGGCCTGTGTTTATCAAGGGGCGTCCGGCGGGCAGCTGGGCCAGCATAGTGCTGGAGCAGGTGGAAGACCTTCACGATTTCTATGCTAAATACCTGCCGCAGATGATGCTGGCGGGCTTTATTCCACTGACCATATTGGCTGTGGTGTTTCCCATCAACTGGGCGGCGGGGATTATTCTGCTGGGCACCGCGCCGTTGATCCCCCTGTTTATGATCTTGGTGGGCATGGGCGCCGCCGATGCTAACCGCAAAAACTTCGGCGCCCTGTCGCGCCTCAGCGGTCACTTCATGGATAGGCTGAGGGGACTTGGCACCCTGCGTCTGTTCCACGCAGGTGAGCGAGAGCAGCAGGCGATCGAGAATGCCTCTGAGGAGTTTCGCAGCCGCACCATGGCGGTGCTGCGCATGGCGTTTCTTAGCTCGGCGGTGCTGGAGTTTTTCGCCGCCGTCTCTATCGCCGTGCTGGCCGTCTATTTCGGTTTTAGTTTTTTAGATCATCTCGACTTTGGCCACTACGGCGCAGGCCTGACCCTGTTTATTGGCCTGTTTGTGTTGATTCTGGCACCTGAGTTTTATCAGCCCCTGCGGGATATGGGCACTCACTATCATGCCAAGGCCCAGGCCATTGGCGCCGCCGAGGCGCTGATGGAGCTGCTGAATCATAGAGTGGCTGAGGCTGATGATGCGCCGCGCGTGCCTTTTACAAGCGAGATACCGCTGAGCATTCAGCTGCAAGGGGTAGAGGTATTAAGCCCAGACGGCCAGGTGCTGCTGGGGCCGATAACGGCCGAGATCACCGGCGGCGAGCAGCTTGCCATCGTCGGGCCCAGCGGGGCGGGCAAGACGAGCCTGCTCAACATGCTATTGGGCTTCTTATCCTATCGCGGCAGTGTGCTAATAAATGGTATGGAGCTTCGTAGCTTAGACAGGGAGAGCTACCGACATCACCTCGCTTGGCTGGGGCAGGAGCCGCAGCTGTTTCACGGCACTATTGGCGACAACGTCACCATGGGCAAGGAGATGTCGGATGAAGCTATCTATAGATTGCTGGACAGCGCCCGTATCGGCGATTTTGTGCGGGCACAGCCTCTTGGACTCGATCATCCCATAGGGGAGCAGAGCGCCGGAGTTTCAGTGGGGCAGGCGCAGCGCCTGTGTCTGGCGAGGGCGCTTGGACAGTCGGCCAAGCTGTTTGTGCTCGATGAGCCGACCGCTAGCTTAGATAGCCACAGCGAGGCGGCGGTGATGCAGGCGCTTATTGATGCGCGCCAGGGCGCTACTAGTCTGCTGGTTACCCATCGCCTGGATGCCCTCATCGATATGGATAGGATCTGGGTGCTGGATAGCGGCAAGCTGGTGCAGCAGGGGGATTATCACACCCTAATGGCCGAGCCTGGGCTGTTTCGTGACCTGTGCCATCGACAGGAGGAGGCGTAATGAAACACCTGCTGCCTTTTATCAAGCTATTTAAGCGCCAGTGGCTGATGATGCTGGTGGGACTGCTGCTGAGCCTGACTACACTGATGGCGGGGATCGGCCTGCTGTCGCTGTCGGGCTGGTTCCTGTCGGCTACCGCTGTGGCGGGGCTGAGTGTAGTGACCGCCCAAGCCTTTAACTATTTCACCCCGGCCGGTGGGGTGCGTTTCCTCTCCATTGCCCGTACCGCCAGTCGCTATGGCGAGCGTCTGGCGACCCACGAGGCCACCTTCCGCCTGCTGACCGAGCTGCGCACCTGGGCCTGGGGCAAGCTGATGCCATTGAGCGCTAAGGATCTGAGCCATCTGCGCGGCGGCGATCTGCTCAACCGCCTGGTGGCCGATATCGACACACTGGATCATCTCTATCTGCGGTTAATAACACCGCTGCTGGCCTCGCTCTTGATGATCGCCGCCCTGTATGGCTTTCTTTCCTGGTTTGACAGTGAGCTGGCGCTGACCCTGTGCGGCGTGCTGCTGAGCCTATGGTTCCTGCTGCCTCTGGTTTTCTATCGTTTGGGCCACAGGCCGGGCATCGCCCAGCTGGAGAGCCGGCGTCAGTATCGGGTGCTGTTGCTGGAATACTTGCAAGGTCAGGCGGAGCTGACCCTGTTTGGCGCCGAGAAGCGCTTCAGGGCCGAGCTGGACGACGCCCAGGCGAAATTGTTTACCAGCCAGTCCACCATGACGGCAGTGACCGCCCTGAGTCAGGCGCTGCTGATTCTAAGCCATGGCCTGGCGCTGGTGCTGCTCTGTTATCTCGCCGCCGATGGAGTGGGTGATAAGGTGCCGCCAGGGCCACTGCTGGCACTGGTGGTGTTTATGACCCTGGCCTGTATCGAGATGTTGATGCCGCTGGCTGGTGCCTTTCAGCATCTGTCGGCCTGCGTGCAGGCGGCCGAGCGGGTGAGTGAGATCACCGAGCGTCGCCCCAGCATTGGCTATGGGGAAGAGGTTAGCCTGGCGGCGAGTCGCGGCGCACTGTCTATCGCGGGTGTCAGCTTCGGCTATCAGCCGGGCCAGCAGGTATTGGACGATTTGAGCCTGGAGGTGAAACCGGGCGAGAAGCTAACCCTGCTGGGCCAGACCGGCTGCGGCAAGTCGAGCCTGTTGTCGCTCATCACCCGGGAGTGGACGCCCGATGCGGGCACTATCTTGCTCGATGGCCGGCCGATCGAGGCCTATAGCGAGCAGGCGCTGCGCCGCGCCATGACGGTGGTGAGTCAGCGTATCTATCTGTTTGCCGGCACCTTGCGCGATAACCTGACTCTGGCGCAATTTGAGCAGGCGCCCGAGGGCAGCCGCGCCGAGCGCAAGGCCTGGCGTGAGGCTAACGATGCCAAGTTGATTGATGTGCTCCAGCGTGTCGGTCTGGGAACATTAACCCAAGGCGACAAGCCGCTGGATAACTGGATAGGCGAGGGCGGCAGACAGCTCTCAGGCGGCGAACGTCGCCGTATTGGCGTGGCCAGGGCGCTGCTGCGCGATGCGCCGTTGCTGCTGCTGGACGAGCCAACCGAGGGGCTGGATCAACGCACAGAGCGGGAGATCATGGCGCTGTTGCTGGAGTTTGCCAAGGGTAAGACCATGGTGATGATAAGCCACAGACTGACGGCCATGGATAAGATGGATAGCATCCATCTGATGGAGGCGGGCAAGATCCGCATCAGCGGCACTCACCAAAGCCTGCTGGCTCAGGATGCCCACTATGCCAGCCTGAATCGGGTATTGAGTTAGGCGTCTACTTAGTATTGAGCCCTTGTGACGGATAATAAAAAAGCCAGTGGAAATCCACTGGCTTTTTTGTTTGTCGCTTAACTAAAGGGCTTAGCGAGCAAGATTATTCCTCGCTGTCACCCAGAGAAAGCAGGGTGGCGTTACCGCCGATGGCGGTGATGTTGTTGGTGCGCGTCTTCTCGGTGACGAAACGGGTCAGGTAGTGTGGACCACCCGCCTTAGGACCCGTGCCCGACAGGCCTTGACCGCCGAACGGCTGCACGCCAACTACGGCGCCGATCTGGTTACGGTTGATGTAGACGTTACCCACGTTGACCTTGTCGGCCACTTCCAGGGCATGGCCCTCGTTGCGGCTGTGAATGCCCAGGGTCAGGCCGAAACCGGTTGAGTTGATGTCGTCGATCACCTTAGGCAGGTCGGCTGCCTTGTAGCGGATCACGTGCAGGATAGGACCGAAGTGCTCCTTCTCCAGCACCTTGATAGAGTCGATCTCTACTGCAGTCGGTGCCACGAAGTGACCATTTTCGGTACCCGCCGGTAGCTCCAGCTGGTTGATCAGACGACCCACCTGCTTGATATGGTCTATGTGGGCGTTGAGGTTCGCCTTGGCGGTGGCGTCGATCACAGGACCAACATCTGTCTTCACTGAACCTGGGTCGCCTATGGTCAGCTCGTCCATGGCGCCCTTCATCACGTCGATCACGCGATCGGCGATATCTTCCTGTAGATAGAGCACGCGCAGGGCCGAACAACGTTGACCGGCGCTGGTGAATGAAGAGGAAACCACGTCGTTAACCACCTGCTCAGGCTGTGAAGTCGAGTCCACCACCATGGCGTTCTGACCACCCGTCTCGGCGATCAGCGGGATGATGGCACCGTCACGCTGGGCCAGTGTCAGGTTGATGCGCTTGGCGGTCACGGTAGAGCCGGTAAAGCAGACGCCGCCGATACGCTCATCGGCCGTGATGGTCGCGCCGACGGTAGCACCCGTACCAGGTAGGAACTGCAGGGCTTCTTTCGGAATACCGGCTTCATGGGCCAGCTGCACCGCGCGGTAACCTACGATAGAGGTCTGCTCGGCAGGTTTAGCAACTACAGTGTTACCCGCCGCAAGGGCTGCGGTGACCTGACCTAGGAAGATCGCCAGTGGGAAGTTCCATGGGCTGATACAGACGAATACGCCACGACCTTGCAAGAACAACTCGTTCAGCTCACCCGTTGGGCCAGGCAGCAGCTCAGGCTTGCCCATCATCTTCTTGGCTTGTACCGCGTAGTAGCGACAGAAATCGACCGCCTCGCGCACCTCGTCGATGCCGTCTTGAATGCTCTTACCCGCTTCACGGGTACAGAGGGCGATCAGCTCTTCGCGGTTCTCTTCAAGCAGATCCGCCAGCTTCTGTAGCGCGTTGGCACGTACTTCAACCGGGGTTGAGCACCAGCTGCCGAAGGCGTTGTGGGCGCTGGCCAGAGCCTGCTCGATCGCCTGATTGTTGGCGAAGGCAACCTTGCCGACGATCTGTGTGGTGTCGTATGGGCTCTTCACCTCAATGGTTTCGCCGCTGAGGGTTTCGCCATTGACGATAGGGCCGGCAGACCACTGCTGGTCTTTGAACTTGTCCAGCGCGGCGAAGAAAGGCTCAGATTCTGAGATGATGTTCATGTTGATTCCCTTGGAGTTTTTACGCTCGGCGCCGAAGATGTCGATCGGCTGAACGATTTTATTGTTGGCTAGGGTTTTATAGCTTTGTAGGGTCGTCAATGGGTGGACAACCAAAGATTCGATCGGTGTCTTAGGGTCGACCAGCTTGTGTACGAACGAGGTGTTGGCGCCGTTTTCCAGCAGACGACGCACCAGGTAAGGCAGCAGATCTTTGTGGGCACCCACAGGGGCGTAGATGCGAACCGTGCTTACGCCGCTCTCGGCCAGTAGGGTGTCGTACAGCTCTTCGCCCATGCCGTGTAGGCGCTGGAACTCATACAGACGATCGCCGGCCATGTCGGTGATGGCGGCCACTGTCTGGGCGTTGTGGCTGGCAAACTGCGGGTAGATGGCGCCGCGGGTGGTGTCAGACAGCAGGTAGCGTGCACAGGCCAGGTAGGAGACGTCGGTACCCGCCTTGCGGGTAAACAGCGGGTATCCGCCTTCGCCGGCAACTTGAGCCCATTTCAGCTCGCTGTCCCAGTAGGCACCTTTCACCAGGCGTACAGGGATCTCATCGCCCTGATCTTTGGCCAGACGGGTGATCCAGCACAATACGGGGAGGGCGCGCTTAGAGTAAGCTTGTACCACGAGACCCAGCAGGCCCCAGCCCTTGGCGGCGTCTGAGTTATATAGCTTCTGGAAGAGTTTCAGTGACAGCTCGAGACGGTCTACCTCTTCGGCATCGATAGAGACGCCTACGTTGAGGCTGCGCGCCTGAGACACTAGCTTGACGAGCGTGTCATACAGCTCTGTCATGGTTCTGTCTTCGTTGGCCACCTCATAGCGAGGGTGCAGCGCCGATAGCTTGATAGAGATGGTCGGGCGTGGCGCCTCGCTCTCATCATATTGCTGGGCGCCCAGTGCCGCGATGGCATTGGAGTAATCTTGGTAGTACTTCTGCGCGTCCTTCATGGTCAGGGCGGCTTCGCCCAGCATGTCGTAGCTGTGGGTGTAGCCCAGCTTGCGCTTGTCAGTGCTGTTCTTCAGCGCCTCTTGTACCGTGCGGCCCAGTACGAACTGTTTACCCATGATCTTCATCGCCGCCAGCATGGCTTGGCGGATCACAGGCTCACCCAGGCGGTTAACCAGACGGTTTAGCAGGCTGCTTGGCTTGCCGTCTATGCTCTTGTCCAGGGAGATGATCTTACCCGTGAGCATCAGGCCCCAGGTTGAGGCGTTGACCAGGGTTGAGTCACTCTTGCTCAGGTGCTCATCCCACTTGGCGCCCGAGAGTTTGTCGTCGATCAGGGCGTCGGCGGTAGCCGCATCAGGGATACGCAGCAGGGCCTCGGCCAGACACATGAGGATGATCCCCTCTTGGGTCTCCAGGCTGTACTGTTGTAGGAAGGCGTCGATACCGACCATGAGTCCTTTCTTGTCGTATTGACGCACCTTGTGCACCAGGTCATGGGCACGCTTGGTAATACGTTGAATCTCGTCGTCGCTCGAGGGAACAAGCTTAATCAGTTCAGAGAGGTACTGCTCTTCGTCGACAATATAGTTGTTGGTGATCGCTGTAAATAGCTCATCTAGGGTAGCTGAGTCGTAACGACCAGTCAGAACTTCACTTGCTTTGAACATAGTAATCACTTCCACCTGGACCTAAATAGGGACAGTTTTGGCTTGAACAAAAGGTAAGTTTTCAGGCGTTTAGTATTATTTTTGTATACAATCTGGCGCCATTTGCGCGCCGATTATACCTCCAAAATGTGACGAGGGACACTCTTGTGTGGGTGAATGTGACCTTTGTTTGATCTCGTCCGGCCAGAAGGTGGCTAAGGCCACTGTTTATGGGGATTGTGGGGGCGTGTTATGAATAAAATTCAGGGTGTTTTACCGCTGTTTTAGCCATAGAAAAAGCCAGGGACTCAGCCCTGGCTCATTATGGTCGCTCGCGGTAATGCCTAGATGATTACCAGCGGTTCTTCTGGCGACGACGAGGACGCGGTAAGTAGACCAGAATTACACCGATCAACACGCCGACACCGGCTATCATGCCGCCTTGCTTCATCAGCTCGAAGCGCTCGTCGTTTTTCAGCTTGGTCAGCTCGCGGGTGGCGCTGTCGCGCTCGCTCGAGGCTTTGGCCAGGGCTTCTTCGGCATTGGCCAGTTGTGAACGTAGCTGGCGGATCACCTGAGTGCTGCTGTCGCTCTCGTTGGTGATGCTCTCAAGCTCGGCCTTTACCCTGTCGAGTTCGGCCTGAACCTCTGGCAGCTGCACACGGAAGCTCTTGCCTGAGTCCAACATCTTGCTGTCGACCCAGCCTTCGCGGCCCTTGTGGTCGACGACCTTGGCGTAGTCGTTTTGCATCTCACCCAGGTAGGTGACCGGTTGACCGGCTTCGACGCTGCCCAGAATACGGTATTGGGTGCCAGGACCACCGTGAATGAAGGTGTAGACGTTATCTGAGATATAACGGGTCTGCTCTGCCGCCATCAGAGTCGATGATATTAGCATCATGGCGAGAATAGATAGGAGTCTTAACACTTTGAGTTCTCTTCAGCGAAATATTGGCACATGCTAGGGATTTAGCCACCTATTTGCAAGTGCAACATGGGAAGTGTTACCAGGAATTAATCTTCGTAGTGGGTAAGTGTGGCAGACAAGTTGCACAAGGATTTGCTAACAAGTGGCGAGAGCGTTACCTGGTAAGATCCGCAAGCTTTGGCGAGTAAGCTGGACAGAAGATATCCGCTGAAACAGGCAACAAAAAAGGAAGCCCTGAGGCTTCCTTTTAATTCTCTCATGAATAGGGCTTAGCTTAGCTAAAGATCCCCTTGATCATGAAGAAGAAGATGATCGATAGGCCCGCGCCCGCAGGCAGTGTGACTACCCAAGAAACCACGATGTTACGTACCACGCCGATGTTGATGGCGGCAATACCACGCGCCATACCAACACCCAACACGGCACCAACCAGTGTCTGAGTGGTCGAGATAGGCAGACCCGTACCCGAGGCGATAACCACGGTAGAGGCTGCAGCCAACTCGGCGGCAAAACCACGGCTAGGTGTCAGGTGAGTGATGTTCTTACCGATAGTCTGCATCACACGCTTACCGAAGATAGCCAGACCCATGACAATACCGAAGGCACCCAGTGGTAGAATCCACCACACTAATTCAGCCTTGCTGGCGATCTCGCCACCGCTATTTACCACGGATACCACGGCGGCCAGAGGGCCAATAGCGTTGGCGACATCGTTAGAACCGTGGGCGAACGCCATACAACAAGCGGTCACAATCATCAGAATAGCGAATACCTTCTCCACGTTACCAAACTGCGTCTGACGATCGGCGCTCTGGCTCATCTTTAGACGTCTGATGGCAATCATACCGCCAATGCCCACCAGGATCGCAATAAAGACAGCCAGTGAGTAGGCTTCGACGTTGGTGAAGTGCAGACCTACGTGCTTCAGACCCTTCTTGATGGTCACCAGCGACATGACGAAACCGGCCAGTGCCATATAGAAAGGCACGTAACGCTTGGCGTTTTCCAGCGGGTTGTCAGTGTTGAAGATCAGCTTCTGTACGCTTTGGAAGATGGTAAAGGCGATAAAGCCAGAGATCGCCGGGGTGATGATCCATGACCCCACGATACCCAATACCTTGCTCCAGGCAACAGAATCGGCGCTCACACCCACGGCGGCGAAACCTACGATAGCGCCAACGATAGAGTGAGTGGTCGATACCGGCCAGCCCAGGGCTGACGCGACAACCAACCAGATGCCGGCAGCCAGTAGCGCCGAGATCATGCCGTACACCAGCAGCTCAGGTGAGTCGACAAAATAGGCCGAATCTATGATCCCTTTACGGATCGTGCTGGTTACTTCACCGCCTGCGAGGTACGCGCCGGCAAATTCGAAGATCATCGCGATGATGATCGCTTGTTTAATGGTGATCGCGTTTGAACCTACTGAGGTTCCCATAGCATTAGCGACATCGTTTGCGCCAATACCCCACGCCATTAAAAATCCAAATGCAGCCGCAATGGCAATTAGCCACGGGCCATTGGTGATTAATACATCAACCATGTTGATACCTTGATAACTTTGTTTTTAGACGCGAGCTAACATTAGCTCTAGGCGGGAACCGACGCGCTCGGCAAGGTCTGCCAAGTCTCCAACCCACTCAATTATCTTATAGAGGAACATCACATCCACAGGGTTTAGCTGATTCTCGATGCTAAACAACTGACGACGGATTTTGATTTGTAGATCGTCGGTGTCCTCTTCAATTTTGTCGAGTTCCACGATCATTTTAGCGACAAGATCGACCTCACGGCCTCTGAAACCCGTTTCTAGCAGGTCATCGAGTTCGTTAATGGCTTGCTTAGCCTGAGCCACTGCATCGAGACAGCGTGCCAGGTAGGCATTAAAGGTATCTTGAATTGCTTCTGGGACAAGTAGCTGACGGCCGATAACGCGACCTGAAATGTCTTTCGCCTTGTTGGCGATTTTATCTTGCTGGGTAAGTAGCTCCAGTAAGTCTGTTCTTTCAACTGGCATAAACAGGCCGCCGGGAAGCGTTAAGCGGATCTCACGTTTGAGTTCGTCTGCTTCACGTTCTGATTGGCTGATTTGCTTACGGAGTTGAACCGCTTTGTCCCAGTCACCTGCGACAGTAGCGTCAAAAAATGGTACAAGGATCGAGGCACAATCGTGCACCTTGTCGATATGATCTTGTAATGGTTTAATTGGCGATTTTGCAAACACGCCCAAAATAGAGTTTACTGGCATTGCCGTGTACCTATTTAGGTTATTCCACTGTTGGAAAATGCGGGCGCATGTTAACCCAAGCGTCCGCGTATTGAAACTGTGTTTTTATATAAAAACCCACAGTTTTTATTCTAACGAGTTATATATAAACTGCAATGCGAGATACTAATGGCCGATTATGACATTAATATGACATTGTGAAATTTTCATTAAAGTATAATGACACATTCATTACAGTTCCGAGTCCTAGATTAAAAAAGTGAGCAGCTGGCGAATGGAAGCCGAGATAGAGCTAAAACTATTTTTCCCCGAAAACAAACGCGAAGCCTTGGTATCACTGCTTAACAGTCTACCCCATAGCGATGCAAAAGGCGCGATTCATCTGACCAACAGTTACTACGATACCCCAGAACTTCAGCTTAGACGCTGGGACATGGGGCTGCGTATTCGTGGCCGAGACGGTCAATTTGAGCAGACGATCAAGACCGCCGGCACTGTGGTCGGTGGGGTGCACTCCCGCCCCGAGTACAATATTGATATCGATCAAGCAAAGGTCAATTTGTCGCTTTTCCCCACTGAGATCTGGCCAGAGGGCGACGAAATCGGTCCGGTGCAGGATGCGCTGGTCTCGCTATTCGACACAGACTTTACCCGCATGAGCTGGCACATTTATCTCGATGAGAGCCTGGTGGAGGTGGCGCTGGATATCGGCAGCATCAGCGCCAATGGCCAGTGCGAGCCTATCTGTGAGTTGGAATTTGAGCTACTGGCCGGCGATGCCCAGGCGCTATTGGCGCTGGCCGAGCGGGTGACAGAGCAGATCCCGGCGAGACTTGGGCGCGCCAGCAAGGCCCAGCGCGGCTATCGCCTGGCGGCCATGGCCAGCCCCCTGCAGCTCGACACCCTGGCCTTTATCGCCTTGCCAAAGAAGGGCACTCCGAAACAGGCCTTGGTAACTCTGCTGGAAACCGGTCTTGATCGCTGGCAGCTGCTCGAAGAGATGTTGCTGGAATCCCGGCAGGCGGCGCGCCAACTGCCGCTGCTGGGCTATCGTCTGCGTGCCTGCATTCGCCTGCTGCGTTGCACCCTGGCGCAGTTTTCCCTGCTGGATGACAAATTGCTGCAGGCCTTCGACGCCATAGAGTCGCAGCTGAGCTTTGTCGACAAGGGGCTGAGTCTGTGTGAGCTGCTGGATGGTGACGGTGCCCTGTTGAGTAATCTGAGTGAGCCCGAAGGCTTGCTGGATGCGGTGCGCCATGAGCTGGCTGCCCTGGAGATGCCACAAAAGATAGATGCCATGCTTAACCATGTGACCTATGGTCAGTTGCAGGTACGTCTGGTGAGCCTCTTGATGGCGGTGAATGCCGGGCAGGTATATATCAGCGAGCAGCAGAGCCTGCAAGCCTTTGCCGATCGGCTGCAGGAAGCCTCCTGGCAGCAGATTGTCGATTTAATGCCTTCCAATGCCGAGCTGAGCAGCGAAGATTATCAATCTTTTGCCAAGGCGCTGGATGAGAGCATCCTGGTCGGTGTCGCCTACGGTGAGCTGTATAAGCATAAGTCGCGGGATCAGTTCCGAGCCCCCTGGCAGGATCTGGTATTAGGCATTCGCACCCTGGGTGCCTATCACAGTCTGAGGCAAACCGCCGCCACGCAGGGGCGGGATATCGATGATTGGCTCGATAGCAAGGAGCAGAGCCTGCTGTTTGCCATGGAGCATTCGCGCCGCTCGGCGCTTAAGGTGCAGCCTTATTGGCGTTAAGGCTTTTAGCGGTTAGTGGGCAGGGGAGTTAAGGTGTTAGTGCGCTCGGCTTATGTGCTAATACTTACACACTCCCACTCAACCTAACATTCGCACCCTGACTCGACGTCTAGGCGCCGAGTTAGTCTTTGGCCTCTTTCTTCTCATTCAGCTGGCGCTTGAGGGTTGCTATCTCCGCCAGTAGGGTCTCCTGATTCTTCTCCATCCGCTGCAGCACTATCTGTAGCTCGTCACGCATCTGTTGGCTCTGGGCCTCCTGATGCTGCTTGCTGTCTGGTGCGATGAAGATAGAGGCCATGTAACCTGAGATCACCCCGAAGAAGCTCACCCCACAGACGATCACCAGGCCGCCGATGAAATGGCCGATTGTGGTGACTGGATAATAGTCGCCGTAACCCACGGTAGAGATGGTCACCAGCGCCCACCAGATAGCATTTTCTGCAGTGTGGATATTGGCATTGGGATCGCCACTCTCCACCAACAGAATCATTACCGAGGCGAGGGTGAGTATGGTCACCATGGCCACCAATAGGCTGGCGAGGGTGGTCTCCTGACGCTGGCGCATCAGGGGGATAAGAATAGAACGGGTCATGCGGATCAGGCGGATCACCCGCAAGATCTGGAAGAAACGGGCCAGCCTCAAGGCTTCGATGGCGGGGATACTGGCCACCAGATCGATCCAGTGGTGCCTGAAGTAGTCACGCTTATCTTCGGCGCGAAACAGGTTGATAAAGAAGTAGCTGATGAAGATGACGCAGATGCTAGTGTCGATGAAGAAGAGCAGGCGGCGGGTCTCGCCATCCAGCTTGGCGAAGGTCAACATGAGTACCACGATGACAGAGATCAAGGAGAGCAGCATCATCGCCAGCTCGAAGGGAGTGGGGTTCTGGTTGATGGGCAGAAGCCAGCGCTTTCTATCGATCATGATATCGATTCCTTTTTGGCGGCGGCGCTCAAGCCGAATTTCCCTGTGAGTCGCCCTAAAATAGTATACAGCCCATGATCTTATTCGTTTTTGTCGACAAAATGAACCAGGTCATCCAATACGCGGCGTTTTATTTCCAGTTGCTCATCGGCGGCCAGGCCATATTTTTCCGCCAGTTGTTGATAATCTTCCGGGCTGAGGGAGACGGTGAGACGCGGACGCTTGGGCCGCTTGGTGGTGGCCAGCCCCAGTATGCTGCGGATCTGATCCGAGGGACTGACGCCTGCATCCAACGCGGCCTTACGGATAGAGTATTGAAACTTCTCGTCCAGATCGAATGCGACCTGGGTGGCCTTGGCGGCTTTCTGATTCTGCTGCCACTGTTCGGGAAGCAGCTTCTTATTCTTGGTCATTAGCTTGCCTTAAGGTGCTGTGAATCTTGCAAAGTGGGCGGCATGACCGCCCTGTGTTGTTTATAGCTGTCCCGGCCAATATTGGCGAATATCGCTCAAGGGACGGTAAATAGTGAGGCTGACATCTGTATCGCCTCCTTCATACACCTCGACCTCGACGGCGCGATTTTCCTCTTCATCCAGTAGCAGATAGCTCTCGAACGGCTCGCCCGAGCTCATCCCCTCATCTTGGGGCGGACGCATGCCGCGATAATCGACGCGGTGGAAATAGCCAAACTGGGCGAAGTTTACCTGATGATAGCGATCACCCAGCCATCCCATGAGGGCGGCAGGGGTCTCTTTGACCTCAAGCTCGGCGTGCGAATCCTCTTCGAAGATCTCGCTGAAGGCGTCGAGATCAAACAGCTGCTCCACCTGGCTGCGGGGGATCTTGATGGAGAAGGCCAGATAGGTCTCATCGTCTTCATCCAATGAGAGGCAGAGGCTGTCGTTGCCGTGGCCCTTGAGCACCCATTCGCAGAGCTGTTTGCGCTGGTATTCGTAGGTGTTGATCCCTTCGACTCTCAGCTGTTGGCCTCGCAGTTGCTCGGGCAGGGCGAAGCTGTCATCCAGGCTGATAATATCGCCTTTTTGCAAATGATTAGGATGGTTGAGTTGGCGTTTGGGCGCCTCTTTCTTACCAAACAATCCTTTTAAGAATCCCATGAACTACCCTCGAGAAGAATAATGGTTGATACCAATCCTAGTAAATCGCTGCTCATGCTGGCTTGTTAAAACCTTCGATAACTGCTTATCGAAAAATCCTGCCTTGTTAGCAAGCGTTTTCCTGCGCCATTGTGGAACGCTTACCGTGATTGGCACAAAAGCACCTTGGGCAGTGCCGCAAGGTGCTATGATTTCGCTAGTCGCTTATGGCTTACTTACGGGCTTTGAGGCGATCCAGTACTGCGTTGGCATTGGACTTCTGCTCGCCGATACCCGCTTCGGCCAGCTTGGCCTGTAGCGACTTGTCGCTGTTCTCGTCGGCCAGGGTTTCGGCGGCCTTGAGACGGTCGTCAAACTGCTGCTGACGTGCCTTGATGCGTTCCAACGAATCCTTGGCGTTCAGCAGTTTAGAGTTGCTGCTGGCGAAGGAATCGGTAATGGTCGCCGTGGCCTTCTGCACGCTTTCCGTGGTCTTGACCATGCTGAGCTGACGTTGGTAGTCAGCCAGCTGGCGCTCTGTCTTGCGCACCAGGTCTTTCAGGCGGGCGGCGTGGGCGCTGAAGCTGTCGTTGGCGCTCTGGTGTTCAGAAAGCTCTTGCTCAAGCTGAGCGATCTTCTCGGCCACTTCCAGGGCCAAGGCTTCGTTTTCCTTCTCCAGCGCCTGAGTCGCATAGCCTTCGTGCTCGGCGATGGCGCGCTTTAGGCGATCCACTTCGCGGCTGGCTTGCATCTCTTTGGCCATGACGTCGGTCAGCTCGCGCTTGGCCTTGGTCAGGTGTTTCTCTGCGTCACGGATCTCTTGTTCGAAGATGCGTGTCGAGTTGGCGTCGACGATACTCTGGCCAACTTCGGTGGCGCCACCGCGAAATGCGGTGAGGATCTTGTTCAGTATGCCCATAATATGACTCCTCTTGGGGTAATGGCGTCGCCTTGTGCGTAAACCATCACATGACTAAATTGGTTAGCGGTTACTTTAAGAAATCGGCCAGTTCGTCGATCACTTCCAGACAGTTGTCGGACAGGACTGACAGCTCTTGCTCTATCTCTAACATGCTCGATTGCACAGACAGGGCTCCATAGACCACATACTTGTCGTCGACCTTAGCGAAGGAGGACAGTGGCATAGGGATGTTGAGTTCGAGCATGGTTTCAAACATCTCGCTGCGACGTTCTTGCTTAACTTCGTCTTCGCCCCATAGGTAGCTGATGCACAGGATTTGGTTGTCCGTTACCGATACAAACACAGGGATCTCTTCGCGTCCCACAACGTTGACTTGCAGTACTTCGACGTCACCATCTATGGGATAACAATCGAATTGAAAGCCGGTGTGGCTGTTGTCGCCAAGTGCATTGAGGTGGTTGGCAATGTTGTGAATGTTCATATTTATCCTCTTTGACATATTATGTCTGCGATTAAAGATAGCACTGAGACATAATATGTCAAGCGCTATTTTGTGTTCCATTTTTACCTTCAGTCGAGCGTCAGGTTTTCATCCTCTGACCAGGCGCGCTGATGGTAGCGATACAGATGCATTGAGCCTATATCGTTGACCTTCACCTGGTCTGCATGTTCATAATAATTTTTAGGAAATTCAAATGCGGCCCTGATAAGCCCAGGCGTGAGCCAAGGGTCATCGACCGGCAACTCTGTCATTGTCGACAGTCGCTGTTTGGCATCCTGTCCCCTAAGCGTGCCTATGCTCCAGCCCCATTCGCCGAAACTGGGCACGTTATGGTGATACTGCTCTACTTGAAAGCCTGCAGCTTGCAGCGTCTTGCCGACCGAGATGAAGGCCTTGGCGGCGTGATAGGGGGAGGTCGACTGCACTGAGATTGCCCCGTCGCTACTCAGTAGCTCCTTGAGCTTGCGATAGAAGAGATCCGAATAGAGCTTGTTGAGATCCGGATGGCTGGGATCCGGCAGATCCACGATTATGGCGTCAAACTTCTCGCCGCGTCTTATAAGCTTATCCGCGCCGTTAAAGGCATCGTCTATCAGCAGCTCGACCCGCTCATCGTTAAAGGCATCGCCATTAAGCTTTAGCAGCGCGTTTGATAGTCGTGGTGGCATCTCTGGATCGCCTTCCTTGAACAGCCTTACCAGATCCGCGTCGAGATCCATCAGGGTGACCTGCTTGGGTTGCCACTTGAGCACCTGCCTCAGTCCAAGTCCGTCGCCGCCGCCTATGATCAACACCTTGTCGTGACGGGCACTGGCGGCCAGCGTCGGATGTACCAAAAAGGCATGATAGATATGCTCATCCTGGCTGGAGAACTGCAGGCGGCCATTGATATACAGAGAGTAGACAGGCGGTAGGTGATTGCCCCGCAGTCGCTCGGTAAAGGTGAGCTGCTGAAAACGGGTCGCCTTGGCGTAGACCACCTTGTCCTTGTAGAGCAGGTTATTGAAGTCCTGATCCCACTTAGGGCCATGAATGGCCAGTACCAGCAATATCCCTGTGGCGATCAGGTGGCCTGCCAACAACAGTCGGTTAAAGCGGATCTTGGACCAGAAGCGCCAGATAAACAGGAAACCCGCCAGCAGGTTGAAGCTGGCGGTGAGCGCCGCGGCCAGCTGGATATCCAGGGCCAACATGAAGATCACCCAGATGGCGGCGCCGACGCCGGCACCTATATAGTCGGCGCCATAGATGGTGCCAGCGTTATGCATTAGGTGCTCGTCACACAGGGACTGACGTACCCGGGCGATCAGGGGAATTTCCATGCCGATCATCAGGCCAAGCAATACGCCCCAGGCGTAGGGCAGGTATTCGCTCAGCTTCTGCAGCGTGCCGATAAAGCCGCCCTGGGGCAACTGATCCGGCGGTAAGCCTATGGTACTGGCGATGATGATGGGCAGCTGTTGGCCGAAGCCGATAACGGCGGCGGTGATCAGAATCGCCAGGGCACCACAGAGGGCGACGCACAACTCCAGCATGGCGAAGCCGGTGAAGGCGCAGCGGATCTTGCGCGCGGCGAAGGCGCCGACGCCCATGGAGACGATCATCAAGCCGATCATAGTGTAGATGGCGGCTTCCAGGGCCCCGAGGATCCGCCCCGCATAGTGGGACAGCAGGTATTCGTAGATGAGGCCACAGGCGGCCAGTACCGCCATGATCCCCAGCAGCAGGAGATCGTCGAGCCAGCTTAATGATTTAACGCCTGCAGGAGCAGGCGTTGTGGTGTGTGTCGATTGCATTCAGGGTAGCGTCTTAGGCCATCAGGCTGGTGAGGATCAGGGCGATGGCCACGCTGATGGCCAGCTCGACGGTGGCGATACCTATGTTGTGCTGCTCTTCGACCTCTGCTTTCAGGTTGATATTGGCCAGTACCAGTTTCTTCACCAGGGCCAGTAGCAGTGAGAGGGCGAGCAGCATGATCACCGAGAAGATCAGCCAGCCGAGTATGTTGGTGACATAGGCGGTCGGCATGAAGACGATGAAGTGGCTGGCGGCGTTGAAGCTCAGTGCCATGGCGAGCATATAGCCGCTGTGACGAATCGCCACCGCGATATGCCCCTTGGCCAGCGCCTCTTGCATCGAGCTGTCATTGTGGCGTTTGGCATAGCTGCGCTCGCGCAGACGGGTCAGTAGCACCAACATCAGCTGTGAGATGGAAAAGGCGCTGAAGATGGCGATAAAGGTATCCAGGGTCAGATCTTCGGCCCACAGCAGTACGGAACGTATGATGATGGCGGTGGCGATGGCGGCGGTGGCATCCACTATGGCGACAGAGATATTGCCTTTTAAGATCATGGCGTTCTTATCTATCTCGTTCAGTGCCACCTTGTCATGCAGAAAGCGACCGAGTTTGATCAGAATCAGGCCAAAGATGCCGTAGGCGCTCATGCCGATGGCCTCGATGAGATAAGACTGGGCCGCCTCGCCCGTGATGGCGCCGGTGAGTACGATACCAAGGCCTGCTATGGCACCGGCGGTGCTGATGCCGAAGGCGAAGTTATCCCGCTCGGATAACTCATGGGTGCTGTTGACCTTGACGGTCCAGCCTTGCAGGTAACGCATGGCCGTGAGCAAGACGATGGCGATAGTCAGATCTATGGCCAAGATGATCGCCAGTTCCTGGGTCAGACCGTAGTGTTGAAAAAATGTCATCTTAATATCCTTTATTTGCCCCGACGAACACTGCGCGTCGTACGACTGCTAGAGTTTCTGAAGTTACTGTTCTTAGAGTAGTTTGAGCGGAACTTGCTGCCGCCGGTTGCCCGTCCTGTGGTGCTGGCCTTAGGCGTCGAGGCGCTTTGACGCGACAGGCTGGTGGAGCCAGAGCGAGACTTGGCGTAGGGGCTGTCGAATTGCTTACCCTGACGGTTGAACTGCTTCTTGGTGCGCTCGAAGGTCTGATTCTGGGCGCGAGCCTGTTTGGGCGAGGTGTAGCGATAGCGGCCCACGTCGTTGTAGTAGCTGTAGTTGCGGCGGCTCGACCATCTGTCATAGTAGATGGGGCCGCGTACCAGGTTGGAAAACATGGAGTACATGCCATACCAGGCCCAGAAGGACATGCCGTTGCTGCCAGTCTGCCAGCTGCCGTAGGCCGGGTTGCCAACCAACTGGCTGCCTGCGCCAAAGTCTTCGCCGCCATTGGCGAGAATATCAGCCTCACGGCTGATGGCATTTACCCTGGCGAGGGCGCCACCTGACATGTCGGCGACCACGTTAACCGGGTCAGACAGCATGTCGTTAAACAGGCTGGGATCGGCCGCCTGATAGAGGTTTTCCGCCTCGTCGAGCTGCTGGTCGAGATCGACGAAATTGCTCTCGTTGCCCAGCTCCTGTAGACGTCTCTTGAGCGAGGCATACATGGGGCCCTGGCTGCTGGCGTCTTTAGACAGCTCCTGCAACAGGGGGGCGACGTCTGGCTTGGTTGATGCGAGGATATCGGCATACTGCTTGAGTAGGTTGGCGTTGCGCACCTCGCCGTTATCCAGCATCTGGCCTAGGGTATCGACCCTTGCCTGGGCTAGCTGTTGAAACTTGGCGATCTTCTCTGGCCTGTCGTCGCCGCATCCCGCCAGGGCGAAGACCAGGGTCAGCGCGAGAACACGCATTAGCATCACTGCCATGTTTTCTCCATAAATTTAGTTGAGATTGAGACCGATAAATGAGTGATCAGTCTGCGACTTCTTTGCATAATATAGCGATAAGCTGGGTTATAGTAACCTGTAGTGCAGGATAAAAAGCCATCTTTACTCTCCCTGATAATATGGATGAGTAATTTGGATGACAATTTTATGCCAAGATGATTACCGCTTGGTTGCATAAACAGCTTATCTATAGCATTGATGACATAATATGTCGACCGTTTAAGGCTGAAGGATTTTTCTGGCGATGGAAAACATGAGTGAGCAAGCGTTACCCCATGAAGTCAATCAGGTTGCCGAGCAGCATTGGCAACGCCTCGCCGAGGCCTGGCCGGATATCTCCGAGCAGCTCACCCCGGAGCAGACCAAAGAGCTGAAAACCATCTTCGGCCTCAGCGACTTTGTCGCCGAGCAGCTGTGCCGCCACCCCAACTGGATAGTCTCTCTGTTCGAGGGGCAACTGAGTATGCTGGCCCGCGACAGTTTCAGCGCTGAGCTGCATTCCATCCTGGCAGGGGCCAACGACGAGGAGCAGGTCAAGGCGATACTGCGCCGCTACCGTAACCGTCAGATGGTGCGTCTCGCCTGGCGGGACTTCTTAGGCTACGCCGAGCTTAACGACTCCCTGCTGGATCTCTCGGCCCTTGCCGAGGCACTGATCATCGCCGCCCGCGATTGGCTCTATGGCCAGATGTGCCAGCAGTATGGCACCCCTTGCGACAGCGAGGGCAATCCCCAGCCCTTGATGATCTTGGGTATGGGCAAGCTGGGTGGCCGCGAGCTCAACTTCTCTTCCGATATCGACCTTATCTTTACCTTCCCCGAACACGGTGAGACTCAAGGCGGTCGTCGCAGTCAGGACAATCAGCAGTTCTTTATCCGCATGGGTCAGCGCCTGGTTAACCTGCTCAATCAGGTGACGGTCGACGGCTTCGTCTACCGGGTCGACATGCGCCTGCGTCCCTACGGCGAGAGTGGCCCGCTGGTGGTTAGCTTCAGCGGCCTTGAAGACTATTATCAGGAACAGGGCAGGGACTGGGAGCGCTACGCCATGGTCAAGGCCCGCGCCCTGGGCCCCTGGAGCGCCTACAGCGATGAGCTACACGACATGCTGCGCCCCTTCGTCTATCGCCGCTATATCGATTTTTCGGCCATCGAATCACTGCGCAAGATGAAGCAGTTGATCACCCAGGAGGTGAGACGCCGCCGCCTGACCGACAATATCAAGCTGGGGGCCGGTGGCATTCGCGAGGTCGAGTTCGTGGTGCAGAGCTTTCAGCTGATCCGTGGCGGACGTGAGCCGGCGCTGCGTCAGCAGAGCCTGTTTGGCGCCATAGACACCCTCTATAAGCTGGGGCAGTTGGAATACCTGGCGGTCGATGAGCTCAAGCAGAGCTACCTCATGCTGCGCAGGGTGGAAAACCTGCTGCAGGCCATAGGCGATCAGCAGACCCAGACTCTGCCACAACACCTGCTGGACTGGCAGCGTCTCTGTTTCGCCTTGGGCATGGCGGGGGAGGCCGAGCTGCGTACCCATATCGAATCGGCGATGGCCAAGATACATCGTTACTTTAAGGAGACGGTGGGCGGTCAGGAGAGCGACGAGGTGGCCGAGCAGTGGACCGCCCAGCTGTGGAGCCTGGTTGAGGATGAAGACGCCGAGGCCCTGCTCAGGGAGCATGGCGTCGAGGAGATCGAGCTCTGGCCCGCCTTGAAGAGCTGGCGTGGCACAGTAGCTAAACGCACCATAGGCCCACGTGGTAGAGAGACACTCGATAAATTAATGCCCTGGCTGCTGCAGGAGTTTATTCAGCTGCCGACGCCTACCAAGGCCTTCCTGCCTGTGTCTAAGGTGCTGGATCAGATCCTCACCCGTACCACTTACCTCGAGCTGCTGTTCGAAAATCCAGGTGCCCGTCAGCAGCTGGTGAGCCTGTGCATGGCCAGTCCCTGGATTGGCGAGCAGCTGGCCAAGTTCCCTATGTTGCTGGACGAGTTGATCGACCCGGCCCAGCTTTATGACACTACCTCGCTGGATGATTATCCCAGCGAGCTGCGCCAATACCTGCTGCGGGTGCCCGAGGAGGATATGGAACAGCAGATGGAGGCCCTGCGTCAGTTTAAGTTGTCGCAGCAGCTGAAGATTGCCGCCGCCGATGTGACCGGCGTGCTGCCTGTGATGCAGGTGAGTGACCATCTGACCTTCCTGGCCGAGGCGATCATAGAGCAGGTGGTGCTGCAGGCCTGGCAGCAGGTGAGCAAACGCCACGGAACGCCGCCTTATTTGGCACCTGAAGAGATGGGCTTTGCGGTGATAGGCTACGGCAAGGCGGGGGGCCTGGAGCTGGGTTACGGCTCGGATCTGGACCTGGTGTTTCTGCACAACTATACCCGCAACAAGTATCCTGAGGCGCAGCAGACCAACGGCGATCGCCCCATAGATATTGGCCACTTCTATCTCAAGCTGGCCCAGCGGATCTTGCACCTCTTCTCTACCCGCACCACCTCGGGGGAACTCTACGAGGTAGATATGCGCCTGCGCCCCTCGGGCGCCTCTGGCCTCTTGGTGAGTGAGATCGAATACTTCGGTAGCTATCAGCGCGAAGAAGCCTGGACCTGGGAGCATCAGGCGCTGGTGCGTGCCCGCTTCCTGTTTGGCGATAATCGCCTGGCCGCCCGCTTCAGCGAGCTGAGGGCCGACGTGCTCGCCATGGAGCGGGACAAGGCTGAGCTGGCCAAGGAGGTGCGTGAGATGCGCCAGAAGATGCGCACCCATCTGCTCAAAGTCGATGAGGGCTGCTTCGATCTGAAACAGAGCCCGGGCGGGATCGCCGACATCGAGTTTATTGCCCAGTATCTGGTGCTGGCCAACACCCATGATCATCCCGAGCTGGCGATCTGGTCCGATAATGTGCGCATCTTCGAGGTGCTGTCTGAGTTGGAACTCTTGCCCCACCTGAGCGCCCAACACCTGACCCAGGCCTATTGCTACCTGCGCGACGAGAATCACAGGCTTACCCTTGCAGGTCAGGTGGGTCAGCTGGTGGTTGAGCAGGTCGAGGTGCATGCCGATCGGGTGTGCGCGATTTACACCGCCATTCTGGGTGGCGACGCTCCGGAAGCAAGCAGCGAGTAGCATTCGCGTCCGGAACATTGCGTTAAGGTGCGCTAAAACCTCGGGTATAAGCGCTAGGCCGTGATCAGCGCATCGCAAAATCGGCCTATTTCTCGGGCGAGTTGTTGCAGCTCGGCCCCTGCCCCCGGAGCCAGATGCAGTGCCAGCTCCATGGCCATTGCCGGAGGCAGCTCGCTTATAATCTGGTGCTCATTGGCCCTGATAAAACGGCTAGGTAGCAGGCTTATCCCAAGCCCCGCCGCCACGGCGCAGAGTACCCCTTCGAGAGAGTTGCTGCTGTAAACCTGCTGCCATTGAATGCGGGATTCATCCAGTAACTGCGCCATTTCATTGCGATACAAGCCCCCCACTGGAAAGGTCACCAGGGGCAAGGGGCTGCCATCTGTCTTGGCCTGCCAGTGGTTGGCCGCCAGCCAGGATAAATGCTCGGGCCACAAGCCCCAGGCCTCCTGCTCACCCTGACGCTGTTTAATCAGCGCTATATCCAGCTTGCCTTCTCGAAAGGCCTGATACAGCGGCTTGCTTAGGCCGGATTGGACTTCCAGTTTTACATTCGGGTATTGCTCCCTGAGCCTGACCAGTACTGGCATCAGAGCCGCCCCGGCAAAATCTTCGGCAACTCCGAGCCGTAACAAGGGCCGATTTTGGGGCTTACTACCGGCCTCGGCCATCAGACTCAGTATGTTTCTGGCGTAACTCAGCAGCCGTTCGCCTTCGGCTGTTGGCACCGCGTAGCGCCCTTTACGGTTTAATACTTGGTAACCTAGGTGTTGTTCGAGTCGTTTAAGCTGTTGACTGACAGTGGATTGGGTCAGGTGGGTGGTGGCGGCCGCTCGGGTAAAACTGCCGCTATCGGCCACGGCCACGAAGGCTCGAAGCAGTAGGGGATCCAGTAACTCCTGATGAGCCAGAAGCTGTTGCTTAGTTGTTGGGGAGGGCATAAAGCAGTACCAGTGGGAAATTCACTGATGATTATTTCTTTATTTAATTTCTAAATCAAATCCTGGCCGCCTAGACTGAAACCACAATAAGAGCATTCCTTAAGGACTCATAGCCATGCGCACACTTAAGCCCCTTTCTCTTAACCCCCTGGCATTAACCCTAAGCCTGACCATGGGGCTGATGGCCCCTTCTCAGGCCGAAAGCCTGAAACTGACCAATTTCCAAATGGTCGATGTGGAGCAGGGCCTGTTGGTGCAGGGCAGGCAGCTGCTGATTGAAGATGGCCGCATAGTGCGGATAGCCCCGGCAAATGAAGCTATGGAGGCAGACAGTAGCCAGGATCTGGGTGGTCAGTATCTGCTGCCCTCATTGTGGGACATGCACGTGCATTTTGAGGGCCGCGAGCTGGTAGAAGATAATGCTATCTTGCTGCCACTCTATCTTGCCTACGGCATTACCGCCGTGCGGGAAGCGGCCAGCGATCTGGCCCCCGAAGTCATGGTGTGGCGTCAGCAGATTGCCGATGGCAAGCGTATTGGCCCGCGGATTTTTTCGGCCGGGCAGAAGCTTGAAGGCATAGACTCCCTCTGGAATGGCGACATGGAAGTGGGCGATGAGGCCGCCATGAAGCGGGGAATGGACAAGCTGGCGGCAATGAAGGTGGACTTTATCAAGATCACCGAAAATACAATGACCCCTGAGCTCTATCTGAAAACCGTGGCCGAGGGCCATCGCCGTGGTTATCGCATTTCCAGCCATATTCCCTATGGCGTCAGCATCAAAGAAGCCGCCGATGCCGGACTGTCGAGCATAGAGCATGAGTCTTATGTGCTGCGCCTTGGTCATCGGGACGAAGCGACTATCGCGGCTCAGGTGCGCTCAGGCAAGCTCTCCGCCAAAGAGGCATCTATCCGTTATCGTGAGGGCTTCGAGCAGCAAACGGCCGATCAGGGCTACCGCATGCTGGCTGCCAAGGGGGTGGCCGTGACCCCAACCCTGATAGGTGGCTATCAGCTGACAAATCTGGATACCAATGATCACAGCCAGGATGACTACCTGCGTTACCTGACCACGGCCTTTACCGATAAGTACCGCTGGCGCATCGAGCGCATGGGGGAACAAACCGCCGAGCAGTGGCAGGCGCGCAAGCAGCGTTTCCAGGATGAGGCACACCAGGCCCCCCGTCTGGAGGCCGCAGGGGTGATGTTGTTGGCCGGCAGTGATTCGGCCGCATTGAATACCTATGTGTATCCGGCCGAAGGCCTGCACAACGAGCTGCAACTGTGGCAGGAAGCGGGCTTGAGTCCGGATCGCATTTTGCGCGCCGCTACCTTGGATGGCGCCAAGTTTATGGGGCTGGATCAGGAGTATGGCAGTATAGCCAATGGTAAGCGGGCGGATCTGCTTATCCTAAGCGCCAACCCCCTGGCCGATATTGCTGCAACTATGACGATAGAAGGCCTGATCCTCAATGGGGAATTTCACGACAAGGCCCAGTTGGAACACTGGAAAGCCGAGACGGCCGCCGCGGTGCAAATTCTCAATACTGGTCGCCAGGGGATCTAAGCCGGGTGACCAGGAGCGTTAACTTGGCCAGAAGGTGCGCCGCATCTGCCTGAGTCGACTCAGGCGCGGCAAGACTCAAAGGCCTGTGTCTTCTGGTAATAGAGTTGGTCTAGGGCTCCTGGATGTGTAGGTTCGCGACCATCTGACCTTCCTTGCCAAGGCGATCATTGAGCTGGTGGTGCGGCGCCGACGGCAGTAGAGCAAGCCTCTTTATCTGACTCAGGAGAGTGTTGATCTGCATGTGCAGCGGGTGCTGGCCATCTACGAACAGGTGCTCAATAGCGGCCAATAGCCTTTCTGCTACACTCAAATTAGGTCGGTGACTGATGGGGTGGGCATGTGGCTATATGTCGGGCGTTGATCCTCGCTGTTGTGGCATTTTTTAGCTGCAATGGCGAGCTATTGGCCCTGAACAAGCTATCGCAGCTCAGCTATTACACCGAATCCTACCCGCCCTATAATTACCGTGAATCCCATCAGCTAAAGGGGATCGCCGTGGATCTGCTGGCCGCGGCGGCCCGCAGGGTCGACGGTCGTTTCGACATCCATAGCATTCAGCTGGTGCCCTGGGCCAGGGGCTATAAGCTGACCCGCACCGGCAAGAATACCGTGCTCTTCTCCACCACCCGTACTCCCTATCGCGAGCCGCTATTCGACTGGGTCGGCCCCATCTCGGCGACCCGTATCGTGATCTTCGCCCGTGCCGATCGTAAGATTAGCATTACCGATGAGGCTCAGCTCAATCAATACAGCATAGGGGTGATCGCCCAGGATATCGGCGAGCAGGCATTGCTGGCGGCCGGCATCGCCCGTGAGCAGTTGCGCCGCGCCCATGAGGCCACTTCCTTGGTGCACATGCTCAGGCGTCAACGGGTCGATCTCTGGGCCTATGAGGAGGTGGTGGGTCGCTACCTGATGAAACAGGAGGGGGTCGACACCGATGAGTTTGAGGTGGTCTTTACCCTCAAGGTGAGCGAGCTCTACTACGCCTTTAGCCGGGATAGCGATCCCGAGCTGCGTCGTCGCCTGCAGCAGGGGATTGACAAGGTGAAGGCCACCATAGAGGCCAACGGCAAGACCCAATACGAGAACATTCTAGCCAAGTATCGTTAGTGCTAGTTCTTGAGCGAATCGACGCGTTTAATCAGTAGCTTACCGCTGTGATTCAGGCATTGGCGTACCGCCAGACTGAGGGCGCTGGCGACGCTCAGACTCAGCATCACCAAGATGGCCAGCATGATCACCACCTGATATTTCACCGCGACTAAGGGATCACTGCCGCCGAGGATCTGTCCTGTCATCATGCCGGGCAGAGTCACCAGCCCCATGGTGCCCATGGCAGCGATACTGGGGGCGAGGGCCTGTTGCAGCGCGCCTTGTATGAAGGGAAAGGCCGCCTGCCAGGGTGTTGCGCCCAGGGCGAGTCGCCCCTGATAGTCTTCCTGTTTCTCCTCGAAGGCGTTAAACAGACGCTGTAGCGCCAGAATATTCCCCGAGAGGCTGTTACCCAGTAGCATGCCTGCCAGGGGGATCATATATTGTGCCTGATAGAGAGGCGTGGGTTGCAGCAGTGCCAATAGCAGCAGTGCCAGCAGGGGCAGCAGGCTGAGGCTTAGGCTAAAGAGCAATGGCAACATTAACCTGGCCTTAGGTAGTCGGGCACCGCCCAATATGGCGCTGGCGCCCACAAGCAGCATGACACTCAGCCAGAGCAGATTGACCCAGAGACTCTCTAGACTAAAGAGAAACTTAAGGTAGAAGCCGACTAACAATAGCTGCGCCGTCATCCGCGCGGCGGCCAGCAGCATCTCGCCGCCCAGTTTTAGATTAAACAGTCTGCCTATCCCCAGGGGCACAAGCAGTACCAGCATGAAGAGCGTAAGTGCTAGCCAGCCGATATCCAGACTCGCCTGCATCTGGGTCGCCATGATTTAGGCCTCGCCTGTGGTGCGGTTTGCGTTCAGATATTGGCGCGACTGCATCTCAATGAGGCGACTCATGGTGCGTCTGAATTCGAAGGCCAGGGCGCCCGGGGTGTAGAGCTGCTCAAGCGGCAGACTGGCCTCTAGGTAAAGTTTGACTCCTTGATCGTAGAGCTCGTCCACCAGGGCGATGAAGCGCCGGGCTGGATCATCGTTGGGCGCGTAGTTGAGCTGGCGCTCACCGGCGGCCACAGCGGCAGCGCCATCTTCTGTGCCCCTGGCGCGGATCCAGCTGCGCGGCGTGCCGCCAAGGGGCGGTACCTGGCTTAGGAGCAGGGTATCGAACTGGCTGGCGATGGCGATATAGTCGAGCTGTGAGCGTGGGCCTCCGCACAGGGCGTCGAAGTCGAGCCAGAGGGTCGAGGTGCCGCGGCGAATAACGGCTATTTCCCTGCCTAAGATGGTCAGCTGTGTGTCGCTGCCACCGCCAGGCTCCAGGGCGTCGAAACGCCTGGCAAACTCCCCCTCATCTTGCCGGAAATAGGTCTGTACCTTGTCTAGGTGGCGCAGGCGGTGATCCATGCCGCCATCCAGGTGCAGGGCATCCGTGTGGGCTTCTAACAGGGCGATGCAGGGCAGAAACCTGTCTCTTGCCAGCCCATTCTCATAGAGGCGCTCTATGGGGGTATTGGAGGTGGCGACCAGAGTGATCCCTTGATCAAACAGGGCCTCAAACAGGCCCGACAGTATCATGGCATCGCCTATGTCGCTGACGAAAAACTCATCGAAGCAGATCACTCGATAACTCTGAGCGAGCCTGCCGGCGATGCGCCTTAGGGGATCGCGCTTGCCGCTCTCGGCCTTGAGCTCCTTATGAACCCGCTCCATGAAGCGATGAAAATGCAGCCTGAGAGCCATCCCATCGGGCAGGCTCTGACAGAAGAGATCCATCAGCATTGTCTTGCCGCGACCGACGTCGCCCCATAAATAGAGCCCCTTGATCGGTGCCTGCTTACTTGGATGTAGAGTGCCGGGCTTATGAGCGCCAGAAGGCGTTGCTTGCAAGGCCTGATAGAGGGCTTCCAGGCGCAATATGGCCTGCTGCTGAGCCGGGTCGTCGACAAACTTCTCCTGGGTGAGTTGATGTTGAAAACCTTGGAGGGGAGAGCGCGACATGAGATGACCCAGGTAGTGAGCGGACGGTCATTATATCAAGATGTTATGAATTAAACAGCGCCCACAAGGGCGCCGTTTTGATGGACTATTGCATGTCTGAGCGCAATACCAGCTCCACGCGACGATTACGCTGTCTGCCCGCCTCATCCAGGTTGTTGGCTACAGGCACATATTCGCCCACGCCCATGGGGCTGAGCTGAGCCTTGTTGATGCCATGAGATTGGGTGAGGGTGGCGACCACCGCCTTGGCGCGCTGCTCCGACAGCCCCTTGTTGTAGCCCTGTTTGCCTTGGTCATCCGTGTGACCCACCACATAGAAGTGCTGCTTGGGATGGCTCTTGAGGTAGGTGGCTAGGGTGGTGATCACTTCCTCGGCCTCGGGCAGCATCTGATCGCTGTCGAACTTGAACAGCAGGCCATCCAGCGCCACGTGGCCTTGTTGGGCGATCTTATCCTTGAGCCCCTCGAGATCGATGACCACTCTGTCGTCGACGAGCTTGGTCTCCTCCACCACCTTTATCTCGCCCCACAGGCCGCCGCTAAAGCCTGTAATATACACCATGGCATGCACGACGCCCTCGGGGCGATCGAGTCGATATAGGCTGTAATATTGGTTGTCATCTGGACCTATTTGGATCAGTGTCTTGATCCGGCGTTCGATGAGCTGTTTCTTACCACAGGCTAAGCCCTGGCAGTGAAAGCCTCGGACAAAACCAAGCTTTTCCAGCGCGGCCTTATAGTTGGCCTCGACTTCAAACTCCGAATAGCCTCTGGGGAGATTGTAGGCAATGTCGGTGACCTTACCCTCTAATGTCTTAATCTTGTGTTGGCCCTGTTCAACACCGTCAAATACCAAGGTCTGTGTATAGCCCTGCTGCTGATACTCTTGGATGAAGGCGCCGGGCAGCCTGGCGATCATGGGGTGATCCTTTGAGTTTTGGGTGTCCCTGTTGCTTCTGTCCTTAAACTCGCTCTGGCTGACCTCGCTTGTTAAGTAGGCCTGGTTGGTGGCAAGCAGATCCAGGGGCTCGTCAATCACTTCGATGATATCCAGCTGCAGGCCGGTGTCGTGGATCCAACTTGCGCTGTAGACAGATAGGTAGAGCTGTTTCTTGGCAAGCGCTAACTTGGCGGTTAGCAGCGCGGGTGTCTGCTTGGGGATATTGTTGAGCGGCGCTATCTGTTTTGAGAGTTTGTGGTCATCGCCGCAGGCCTTCTCCTGACACTCGAACAGTATTGTGCCGCCGAGCTTTTCGAGCTGCGCTTTGTAGTTGTTGACGGCGTGGGACGCCAGGTAGCTGCTTGGCAGCTTGTAGTTGACCCGTTTTAGCTGACCGGCAACCGTCTGCGTCTGGTAGGTGTTTTTGTCGACGCCTATCACCAGCTCGAAAGGGGTGTAGTGGCGCTCATCTTGTTTGTTGAGCTTAGCCTCCGGCAGGGGCTGAAAGGGGAGGTCATTGGCCAGTGCTAGTCCACTAAGGCCTAAGCCGCCACATAAGGCGAGTGTGCAGGCGAGAGTTTGGGGTTTCATCTTAATTCCCTTTAAGTTTCTGAAAGTCGTTTTATCAATATCTGCTTGGTCATATTGCGTGCACCAGCTAAGGCGCCGGGCAATTCGTCATTATGGTAGGCCCCTGTATAGATGCCTGGCGTTGCATCAGGTCGGCCATGGCCTGTGGCGATAGGCCTTTGTATAGCAAGGCAACATTTGGCTGATTTGCTAATGGTTTTAAGGCGTCGCAGCGCGTCGGCGACATGATGGCGATCGACTCGGCCTGAGTGTTTGCCAGTGCCTGCCAGTCTTGGCTATCGACCTCGCTGAAGCTAAGGTTGCCCTTAAGCGCCTTGAGGTCACCAAAGGTGATGATTTGACTCTGCTCTATGTTAAGCAGACTGAGATGGCTAAGGCCAGCCAGCGCCGACAGGTCGGTCAGCACGCCGCCCTGCAGGCTCAGCATCTCCAGGTTAGACAGTTTGCTCAGGGCTTTTAGGCTGACCGAGTCGCTGGATAGGCGGCAGCTTAATACTGTAAGCGCCTGTGCCGATGTCAGCCCCAGTTGCGAGACCTGCTGCTCGATACAGGCATCGAGCGTGTTACCTTGCAGGCCGGGCAGCTTAGGCGTCGTATTCTCTTCTCGTTGGTTAAATGCTTCACTGTCTACAGGACTTGAGCCATTAGTATTTGAATCAGCAAGGATTGTACCTGCTGCATTGGCGTCTAAACGGCTTGCATCCGCGCTTTTAGGTTCGAACCCGTTTTGAGTGGGTTGGTTTAGCTCTGGTTTGTTAAGCCTTGGTTCGTTAAGGCTAGGCTCGTTAAGGATAGGTTCGTTAAGGCTTAGCCCTTCAGGTTCGGACGCCGACAAGTTGGCCGCCTCTACTATTTCGGGAAGCCGCTCGGCCATGAGTCCTTCGAGCAATAAGATATCCTGGGCAACCGCCGGCATGGCCTGGGTAACATAGCAAAGCTTGCTGGTCTCCAGCAGGTTGACCAGCACGGCCGCGCGGCTTTGGCCGATATTTATCGCCATCAGCGCCGCGTAAGCCTCCCCCTGATCCTGGGTCTGAATCAGGCCTTGCAGCTGGTTGAGGTAGTCTTGTACCTCGTCTCTGGTCTGCTGAAATTGTTCGAGTCGCTTGGGCTGATAACAGCTGGAGTTTTTGTCGATTCGGGCGAGGAAGGCGCGATAGCGCGGCAGATACTCATTGGTCAGGGTTAACATCTTGTCCGCGGTGAGTGCCATCTCACCGATTAAGGCATCTTGCAGTAGTGGCTTGGCATCTTGGTATTGGTCAAGCTTGTTAGAGAAAGTTTCCATCTGCTCTTTGTGTTTGCGACTCAGCTGACGGGCACGCTCGGTCAGTGGCATCGTTTCGAGTTGAAACTGTTTGATGGCTTCTCTGTCGGTATCTTTGTCGGTTCCTGTGCCGGTATCGGCAGAGGCTAGGCCGCTAATCGATACTAAGCTCAGCGCCGAGGTCAGCGCCAGTGCGCGCAGCACCTTGCTGCTGAAATTGGAGATGCTTTGGGGGATCCTAAGGTCTTGATCAAATAACACGACTTAGCCTTATCAGATGGCGAGCGTTGAGGGGCGTCGATCTTGCGATTGAGCCGCCATGGCATAGACGCTCCTGCCTATGCCATGGCGATTAACTTTAGAAGTAGAGGTTGTCTACTAGCTTTTCGTTGACATAGAGCTCGCACTTATCTGCGGTGCTGCTCTTAGAGGATTGAACTATACCCGCGATGGCGCCGAAGGCACCGCCTTGCTTACCCAGCACAGACCCGAAGTAGCAGTGGCTTTTGACGGCAAAGTCTTTGTAGTTAGCCTTAAGGTTTTGGGTTGGGGTGTAAGGGGGGAATCGGCCCTGCATGATAGGGTCGCCGTTGACGCTAAGGATCAAGATGTTCTTCTTGTCGTGGTAGCTGCCGTTAAACTTGAGTACAGTGCCATCGACTTCGACCGTCTTTTCCAGTGCCATGCGCGGGCCGGGATCTGAGGCGCAGGCGGTCAATAACAGGGCTAGGGTCAGGGCAGAGAGTGAAGCAATTTTCATTGATATAGTCCTTTATATGGGAAGAAATAGTCCTGAGTGGTTGAATGGTTTTGAGGATAAAATGCCTATCAATATGCTTTATTCACAACCACTTAAAATAAGCCTTTAGGTTTATTCGTAGCGATCCTATCGCAAAATATCGGCCGGAAACATTATTCTTTCGGGTGTATTTTGGCGGTTTAATCGGCAAAAAAATCATCGTTATGCACCGCCTATGCGCTTTCAGCGTCAAGTTAAGGGCTGATGAAAATCATCCATAGATTCAGCAGCAAGACGCTTGTCCCCAGGACGAGGAGAAAGCTACCTAGTCGCTCCTTGGGTGGCGTGCTTTCCTTCATGACGATAGGGTAATCGAAGAAGATGGCCAGATAGAGTAGGCTTCTGAGGGGATAGGCCATGCTGGATAAGCTATAGCTTTCTCCTCGCTTTAGCTTGATGACGAGCCTGTGGGCGCGCTTACACTCTATCTGGTTACTGTTTTGGTAGCTGTGCCAGTCGAACTGCAGCTGGGCTATCTGATCTTGGTTTATTTTTTGTGACGACCCAGAGTTGCTGGTGAGAAAGGGGGGCAAGGTGATGCCAGACTGGCTAATGATGATCTGCTGATTTGCCTGGCTATCGGCCTCTATCCCCAGGTGTGTTTTAACCTGGCGTTTACGGATGATGGCGTAAATCAGCAGGCCTATTACGGTCAATATTGGGAAGCGCAAAAAATCGAACCTGGGGTCGACAGAAGGAATGAACAGTGCCAATAAGATGAAGGGGAGCAGACTTGTGGCGATTAGGAACTCTTTCTTAAGCGGCAGGGCAAAGAAGTTAAACGAGATGGGGAGCTTTTTCTCGCTCTGCTTGTCGAGCCCTAGGTATTGGCTCAAGAAGACGGTATCGAACCATTTTAGATTTTCCAGTAGGTGATTGAGTGAGTTCATCTCGATGAAAAGTCCCTTTTTCTTACCATTTGTGTCGAGCATCAATGCTCTGATTGCCGCGCAATAGATCAAAAAGGGCAAACAAGTTGCCCAAGAAGATGCTGAAAATATCTCAGATAATCGCTGTTAACTCAAGGCTATAGCCGTAACGAGCGGAAATACCAGCTGTCACCTATGCGTAGGTATTTACAAGCTGTCGCGCTACTGTTGCCTTTGTTATTGGCGATATAAAGGTCGATCTCCTTGGCCTCTAGCGCACCTAACTTCTCTTGCTCGATTTTGGCAACCTTGGCTGGCGTTACTGCCTTAATTTTTATGGTGTCAGGCTGAGCCTGGTATTCTTTAACATATTTACCATGGCGATCGGCGAGCTGTTTCCTCAAGGTTTTTTCACCGAAGATGCCTAGCCAGGGCTCGGGAAATTCTGCCACATAGGCGTCGAAGTCCTCTGCGGCGTAGATATCCAGCATCTTGATGCAGCGCTGAGCCAAGGGGTCATCACTGAAATTTTGCTCGGTCGATGCCTGGAGATCGGTTGATATTAGCGTTACCGCTAATGTTCCCATTAATGCTAATGCCATCCATGGTATGTTCATCTGGTTAAATCCTCTCTAAATCATATTGCAATGGAGTTGTGGGGAACTGTGACAGTTGCCGAGCCCTTTTGCCTGTTGAAGTCTGGTAATCCTCCAATATTACCCGATTTACTATTTTTGCAATTACTATCCATAGTTAAGGTTTCAGGTAGGGGGCTAACCAGCTATGAATAGCATAGCTGTGTTCTGTTGGTAACTTAAAAGCCAACCATTCAGCACCAAGTCGGGTAACTAGATAGGTATTTCTAGTCATGTTGACTACGCCAATTACATCTGCAAGTTTATATGTTTTTCTTTTTAATATACCGTGCTTAACAATCAGTTTGTCATTGTAAATCTTGAGTTTTACGCCAGATGAACGGTAAAAAAATACCCAAGAAAAAAAGCCAATCAGTAATACTGATAAGGCGTATTGAATAGGCAGGGATACATAAGGCGTAAAAATTGACTCAGAAAAAAATAATACAAATATCACAATGAAAAATGCTATGCCTATAGTATTCGCCGCAAATAACCAGAATTTTAATGATGAAGCAGGCATGCCGCCAAGCGTCAACTGCTGAAAACTAGACTCTCGCACTAAATCATCATTTGGAAGCGCAGTCGGCTTATGGTCTTTTAATAATCCCTTGGTACTAAATTTATGTCTTCTATCCTGAATAACTAGCGCCAAATCGGTATTGAAGTGTTTTTCAAAAAACATCACGACATTGATCATAGTTGAGAGATTTCTGATGGTCAGATGCCACTCAGGATAGCTATAGAACTTCAGCGCATAGTGATGCAGGATCGCTTCTTTATTATCAAAAAATGCTGCAAATTCACCGCTAGTAAAGCCAGACATTTCCAGTAGAGATAAGTTGTTATTAGTCACAATCTCTTTTTCAGCAGTAATACCGAACCAAGATTTTGTTTTCACCACCTCTTTACGGATCGCATCAATCGTTAACCGGTTACGCTTAAACACAGGGAAGAATAAACAACTACCGACTAGGACAACGATGAGTGGTATGAATATTTCGCCCGTATCTTGGTAGCCAAACCAGCCTAAATAGATGATACCAGCACCTATGGCGGCTAAAACAGTATCAAAAATAAAGTCTATAACACCGCCTGTGTCTTGCAGCATGATCTGTTCATCGGTTTGCTTGTATATTTTATAGCTCATAAATCCCTTTTGTTTTTGCTTGATATAAAAATAAAATCCATATTGTAATAAGAATAGGGCTTTAGAGAGCTAAGGTTTTTGGCTTAAGTACCAACGTTGATCATTATCTTGTTTAAAAGAGCAAGCGCTTCTTCGATATCGTTCCATAGTGCCTGCCTTGTATTTAAATCTGATCCGCTTGATTTTATGGCCTTTATACTCTGTATTTTCAATTTCATCTTTAATTTCAAAGATTTCATATTCAGATAGAGGTTCGTTCCCAAAGCGTATTAGGTGTCCCTTTGGCCAATCTTTCTCAAGTATTTTCTCCATTTTTCATTGATTTAGGTGATAAATGAAAGAATAGTTCAGGGTTGTTTTTTAAGAAACCATTGACCATATAGTTTTGACAAACGGCTCTAAGATTAGCGTCGGAACCATCTTCAATGCCTGCGAAGCGCTCAAGGGCGCTCGCTGAAATACTGAACAGCATTATGCTACTTATCGCTATAAGGCTCGCTACTAATCTCATATTAATCTCCATTTAATGCGCTGATACGTGACATAGTGCTTGTGGGGGCGGTGTTACATGATGCCATATTTTCACCATTGCCATCTTTAACTTTGATAACCAGTGAACTGGTGAAAATCCCTCAAGTGGTAACTTTATATAGTGGTATTTTAAGTGCGAATTTAGAAGGGTAAATCATCTTCGAAATACCATTGGCCATTTTCTTCAAATAGCACGCATCTTGCGCTTCCTATATGGTCCTGACCATTGCGCATTTTAAATTTAAAGCTGTAGTTAATGCTCAAGACACGCTTAGCGTTGGGATAGTTTCCTTTTAAATTTGTACTCATTTCAAGAAAACCAGAGCTTTCAGGTTTGAATACGAGAAAATCTAATAACTCGACACCGTCAGCTTTTCTTTTATAGCCATTTATGCTGAGACTAATCAATTTTCTCGCTCTTTTTCCATCTAGCCACTGTTGCATCATGGGGTGATATCCCTTAATGATGTCATCTACTTTTTCATCACGTATGTCGCGCATCATCTGCTCACAACGTGGTTTTAACTCATAAACTTCTATAGGTAAGGCTGTCTGAGCTGTAGCGACTGAAGTTCCGAGCGCTAGGCTACAAAAAATCGGTAATTGCCAGTATGTAAATCTCTTTCCTTTATTCAATGCCATCGAGTGACCTCTCCTTATCAAACGTGTACCAATACTGTTTTCGCAGCCTTCTGTAATAACTATTATATTGGTGAAATACTCTTAAGTGATTTCAAATACTGAAAATCGTTACTTCATTGTTATCTTCACGGTATATCTTCCATCCATGGATATTATTGTTGCCGTGTATGATCTGATTATATTTAACTAGGAGTTGTCCTCGGCTCTTACAATCGGTTTTTTTGTAAATGTTTTGTAGATGCATCTTGATGGTATTTATTGAAACGTTCATTTTATTTGCGGCTTCTGAGTTACTCAGGCCTTTACAGATAAAAGAGAGCACCTCTTTCTCTTTCTTGGTGATCCCTTGAAACAGTGCATGTTGCTCTGAGGCTTTAGCGGGTTTTTGCTGTGTCTGAATATAGTGCGACAGGGCGCTCAGGCTAAAAAACAGGTTGCCCTCGAGCACATTGTCGAGCATCTGCATGATGGCGTGTGCTGGGCTGGATGCCTTGGTGGCTCCGCTAAACCCATGTTTTATTAGGGTTAACTCATCATCCATCGAGAGGTTTTCGCAGATGGCGATATGTTTGCCTGCCGATAAGAGCTCAGGATCTATCTGACCGAGTTCGCCGTGAACGTTTTTGAGGAAATGAAACAGAATCTTGGGGACTTTCTGCGGGTTGTGCCAGGCCGCTAGCGGCGTAATGCTGGCATTTACCTTTAAATTGAGTAGCCCAGAAATATTCTTTAACAGCTGAATATTTTTCGGCGACCGGCTTAGGGTAAATAATTCACCATTATACATTTCACGTCCTTATGAGATTTATAATGTACTACTTTGTTACTAATAGGGTTTGTTTATTTTTTTCGAGCGTAAGACTTTATTATGACTAAATTATTAAACGCTCGTTTATTTGTTCATATTCTATATAAGAAGGAGTTAATATCAAGAGGCGAGAACTTGTGACTTATATCCTTTCGGGCAGGCATCAGCCCCCTGCACTCGTGATCGGGGATAGCTTGTCCCGTGCCTTTGTGTCAGACGACACCTGATGTGGGATGAAGATGTGGGTAGAAGATGAGCTGCACAGAGGCGACAGCTTGCCGCCTCATTTTAGCGCCCTCTCTTTAACGCCTTATCTTTAGCGCCTGATCATTGGAATGAGGTTAGTCTAGCGAGGTGACCTTGAGCTGCCACTCGGGTAGCTTCTCTTCGAGATCCGGCCTGATACGTGCTAGATCGCCGCGGATGACGATTACAGGCTCTTGGGCAAAGTGTGCTTGTGCCAAGGCTTGCAGCGCCTCTGGGGTTAACGTTTGCCAGTGTTTGAGTCGCTTTGCCATAGCGTCGGTGCCTGCTTGGCGTGCAATGGCCTGGCAGTAATCTTCGATGCGATGGCCAGGATCGTCCTGGCGCAGGGCGATCTGGCTAAACTGCGAGGTCTTCAGCGCGGCAAGCTCCGCCTCTGAAGGCGGGGCTTCGGCTGCCAATGCCAGGTGATCTAAGATGCCACGAATAAAGGCGCCAGTATGCTGCTGTTGGGTGGCGCCGTAATATTTTAGGATGCGCGCCATAGGATTGTTGAAGCAGCGGCCATAGATGCCATAGGTTAGACCCCTCTGCTCCCTGAGATCGAAGTAGAGGCGCCCGGAGAAGCTACGTCCGAGCCAGCGACTGAGGGCTTCGCAGGCAAACGCCGAATCCTCTTGGTCAGCTAGTCCCATAGGCAGGTGATAGCCGATCCGCACCTGAGTCTGTACCGTGCCCGGCGCATCGATAACAAACAGCTGCTTGTCATAGGGGCTAAAGGTATCGACGAAGCGCTCTTCCTGCCTCTGCGCAGCGCCCAGCCGGCTCAGGCTCGCGGTAAGTTGCTCCTTTAAGCTGTCATCCACCTGAGGGACGCCCTCCAACAACAGATGCCATTGGCTCTGTGCCTTGGTTTGTTTGAGTAGAGCCAGTAGCTGAGGCTTATCCAGGCTTTGCTGTAGCTCCCTGTTATTCAGGGCCTTATTGTAGGGATGAGCGCTGCCGAGGATCTTGTCGGCCCAGACCTCTTCTATCTCGCTGCCATTAAAGGCTCTGATATGTTTATCCAGGGCCAGCTGGCGTTTGAGTCTCGGCAGATCAAGCTGGCCGTAGGTGTTTGACGACCAGCTTTGGGCCAAGATGTCGACTGCCTGCGCCAGTGCTGATGTCGGGCATTTTAGGCTGAGTCTGAGACCATGGATGCTGGGGTGTATGGTCAGTCCTTCGATACAGGGCAGGTCGTGCTGGTTGGCCAGCTTGACGCTAAGCTGCTGCATCGCCGTATGCAAAATATCGAGATTCTCATAGGGGGCATCCGGGCTCACGGCTAGCAGGTGTATGCCCACCAACTGGGAGGGCGTGCCGGGAAGTAGATGCAGGCTTAGCTCGTCTGACAACGAGATAACCTCAGGCGGCGCCAAAGGCGTAAACTCTTTTTTCGCCAGCGTCGGCGCATTGGTCGGCGCGGTAAAACTCGGCACCTTAGGCGCTTCAACCTGGGTGAAGCTTAAGCGGGTCTGCTGGCAGCCTCCACTCCAGAGGCAGCCAATGAAGATGAGGAGTAAGCTTATGGTTCTCATAGCACCTTCTCCTCCAGTGAATCGGACAGGCCTTCGGGCAGCCACTCTAATATCGTCTTGCCCCAACGAATATACCAGGGGGGCAGCAGGTCGAGGCGAACATACCCTGGGCTCAGATAGTGCTGGGTGACCCGTTTGATATCCTCTTGAGTCACCGCCGCAATGCGCTCCCAGGGAGCGGTGAGGGGATGCTCTCTATCCCTTAGTTGGCTGGCGCTGAGCAGATTGGCCAGGCTGACATCATTGTCTAGCTTGCTCAGCTGGGTGAGTAGCCAACGGCGTTTGAGTTGATCGAGCTCGAGCGGCGTTACCCCCTGGCTTGCCAGAGTATCCACCATGCCAGTGATGCGCTGGCTGAGATCGTCGAGGGAGATCTTGGCTCTGGGCACCAGGATCAGGTTCATCACGCCAAGATGCTCCATGGAGAGGGGGACTGAGTAATGCAGCAGGGTGTCCGGCGCCTTGAGGTTCATCTGCTCCAGCATGCTGGTACGGTTTTGCAGCAGATAATCTTCGACCAGGGTGATGGCGGCGGCATCGGGATGCAGGGCGCCTACCGTGTGCCAGGCCAACATCAGCCCGGGCCAGGGGCCACGGCTATCGACTATCTCGCCTCGCACCGGCTGGCGCTCGACGGCCAGCGGGGAGAAATGTGCCAGGGGACGCTTGGGTTTCTGCCAACTGCCGAAGTACTTATCTACCCAAGATAGAGCTTGTGGCGGCAAGTCGCCGACGATGGCCAGCTGCATAGCATCGGGGCGGTAGAAGTCATGGTGAAACCGATTCAGGCTGGCGGGCGTAGCCGCCGACACATCGTCAACTGAGCCGATCACCGCATGGCCATAGGGGCTGTCTTTTACCTGATTGAGTAGAAAGGTCATAGCCGGGCGGATATAGGGCTGGTTGTCTATGGTGGTGGCCATCTCTTCGAGTACCGTTTGTTGCTGATTGCGCACCGTTGCGTCGCTGAGCTGGGGGCGGATGAAGCGGTCCGACTCGAGCCAGAGTGCCAGCTCTAACGCCTGACTGGGGAGGTTGACATAGTAGTTGGTGGCATCGAAGAAGGTGCTGGCGTTGAAATAGCCGCTGTTGGCGCTCATGGTCTGGCCATAGCTGTCACCCGGGGCATTTTCGCTGCCCTTGAACAGCATATGCTCGAACAGGTGGGCGTAGCCCGACTCACCCTCGAGTTCGTTGCGCGAGCCTACCGCAAACTGGCTGGAGAGGGCGACGCTCTGCTTGTTGGGCAGCGGCAGCAGATAGAGGCTCAAGCCGTTATCCAGTTCGTGCCGGCTCAGTTGCTGCTCCAGCTGATAAAGCGGCGCGGCCAGTGTCTCCAGGCTGGGCTCGCTGGCCATGGCGCTCACGCCAAAAAGGCTGAGCAGGCAGGCGAGCAGGGAATAGCGTGTTGGGCTTGGCATCTTATTGTATTTTCTGAAATTGACTTATTTTAACCCTATCCGTTTTGCCAGGCGGTGTAAATTACCCGAATCGACCTCGAGATCCCTGGCGGTGGCGGCCCAGTTATTATCGTGCTGGCTCAGGGTTTGGCGTATGTAGTCGGCCTGAAAGGCTTCGGTCGCCTGCTTGAGGCTGCCGCTAAATTGCGGCGCCAGGGTTTTGCCGCTGCTTTGAACGGTGCGCGGTGCCTGGTTGGCGAACTCGAAATGCTCGGGGTTGATGAGGCCGTTACTGCCGGACGACTGGGCCCTCGCCAGAATGGCCGCTCGGTAGATGCTGTGCTCCAGTTCCCTGACGTTGCCGGGCCATTGGTAGCACTCCAGCATGGCAAGACTGGTCGGGCTGAGCCTAAGGGTTTGTAGCCCAAGTTGCTGACGGCAGCGCTCGACGAAGAAGCCGCTCAGCAGGGTAATGTCCTGCTCACGCTCTCTCAGTGGCGGCGCGATCAGCGGGAAGACGCTGAGTCTGTGGTAGAGGTCGGCGCGAAAACGTCCCGCCAGCACCTCGTTCTTCAGATTCTTGTTGGTGGCAGCGATGATCCTCACATCCACCTTGAGGCTGCGATCGTCGCCGACTCTTTGCAGATCGCCATATTGCAGTACCCTCAGCAGCTTGGCCTGTAGGGTCAGCGGCAGCTCGCCTATCTCATCGAGAAACAGCGAGCCCTTATCGGCCATCTCGAACTTACCGCTGCGATTGCTGACGGCGCCGGTAAAGGCCCCTTTGACATGACCGAACAGCTCGCTCTCGGCCACAGATTCGGGCAGGGCGGCGCAGTTGAGGTAGACCAGCGGCTGGCTAGCGCGCATGGATCCCTGATGGATCTCATGGGCGATCAACTCCTTACCTGTGCCAGTCTCGCCCATGATGAGCACGTTGAGATCCGTCGGCGCCACCACGGCGATCTCCTGCTTGAGGTTATTCATCACCTGTGACTGGCCGATGATCTCCTTGGTGCCTTCCTTACTCTGGCTAGTGCTGTCGCCCTTGTCCCATTGGGCCTGCAGCGCCTGCTTCTCCAGCTTGTCGATCAGCAGGGCGTTGTTGAGCGACGCCGAGGCGATGGCGCTGATCCCCCGCAGCTGCTCGTTGGTGAAAGACTTGAACTGATCCGGATCGAAGCCGTCTATGGTGACGGCGCCTATCAGGTTGCCATCGGCCAGCAGCGGCAGGCCGATACAGGCGTGTACCGTGAGGTTGTCCCCCTGATTGGGGATCAGGCCGTCGTAAGGATCGGGCAGATCGCTGTCGGCGGGAAAGCGCACCACATCACCGGCGCGGGCAATCGCCTCGAGCCTTGGGTGTTCATGGAGCACGAAGCGGCGGCCCAGTACATCTGGGCTCAGGCCGTTGATGGCCAATGGGGTAAACTGCTGACCCTTAAACTCCAGCAGCGCGGCGGCGTCGCACTGCATACTTTCCCTGATGGTGTCGAGCAGGCGTGAGAACCTGTCATGATTGGACAATCCCGAGGTGATATCTAACGCCATCCGCGTTAATTGGGTTTGACTTAATGCCATGGGGTCTCCGAAATATCGCGCCAGTGCCAAGGGACTTCCTTCTTCATCGGCAGGCTGCGGCTGTACTAGGAATTAGTATATGTCAATTTAACAGTAATGTTTATTGTCATTTTTACACTTGCTTTGAGGGTAAAAAGGGGTCGATATGACCCCTTTGTCGAGTGATGTCAGGTGTTATGCGTTGGCCGACAGCGGCGCATCGGCAATGGCTTGAGTGCCTTTGGCGCCGATGGCTTTTCTGATGATGTCGAACAGGAAGGCGCCGAGGAACAGGCCGCCTGCACCGAAGATGACGTCACCTGGGACACGCATCCATACCAGGGTTTCAACCAGTGGGCTGTGGATCACCTCTGGTGAGCGGGCGAACCAGTAACCGTTCTCGATGACGGCGAAGAACTGGGTCAGGCCCACAGGCAGCAGTGACATGAAGACCATGGCCGCCAGACCGATATTCAGGCTCCAGAAGGCACCCTTAAGCAGCTTGTCGCTCCACTGGATATTGCCCGTCAGACCGCGCAGACAGAAGAGCATCAGGCCTACACCCAGCATGCCGTACACACCCATGAAGGCGGCGTGGCCGTGGGTCGCAGTGGTGTTCAGACCCTGGATGAAGTAGAGCGAGATAGGTGGGTTGATCAGGAAGCCCAGTACGCCCGCACCCACTAAGTTCCAGAAGGCGGTAGCCACGAAGAACATGATGGCCCACTTGTAGCGAATCATCCAAGGGCTGGCGTTACGCATACGGTAACTCTCGATGGCTTCGAAGCCGATGAGGGCTAGCGGAACCACTTCCAGTGCCGAGAAGATGGCGCCCCAGGCGATCACACCCGTTGGTGTACCTGTGAAGTAGAGGTGGTGCAGGGTACCGATAAGACCACCGGTGAGGAAGATAACCGTGGCGAATAGTACGGCGCCGTTGGCACTGCGGGCACGGATGAGTCCCAGACGCACCAGCATCAGGGCGATCACCGAGGTCGCAAAGGTTTCGAAGAAGCCTTCAACCCATAGGTGAACTACCCACCAGCGCCAGTATTCGGCGATGGCCAGGTTGGTGTGTTTGCCCATGAAGAGGCCGGCGCCGTAGAAGAGGCCGATGGCGACACACGAGGCGTACAGTACCCAGATCACGGGGCGCATCTCGCCTTGAATCTTAAGGGCTGGGCGCATGGCGGCGGTGACCAGGGTTAGCCAGATCAACAGGCCAGCCAGTAGCAGTACCTGCCAGACACGGCCGAGGTCGATATATTCATAGCCTTGGTGACCGAAGAGGAAGTTGGTATCCAGGTCGAAGTACTGCTGCACGCCGATCCATTCACCAGCCATAGAGCCCAGTACCACGACAACCAGGGCTACCCAGAGGACGTTGACGCCCAGACGTTGGAACTTTGGCTCATATCCCGATAGCGCAGGCGCTATATAGAGGCCTGTGCCGAGCCAGGCGGTGGCGATCCAGAATACCGCTAGCTGGGTATGCCAGGTACGGGTGACTGAATAGGGCAGTATCTCTGATAGCGGGATGCCGTAGAAGTTTTGCCCTTCTACCGCGTAGTGCGCCGTCACGCCCCCTAAGAGGATCTGCAGCAGGAAGAGGCCGACCGCGGTGACGAAATACTTACCCACGGCCTTCTGTGAGGCGGTAGGTTTCTTGAGGAACAGAGGATCTTGCTCGGCTGGCTTAGGCAGCTCTTCATGCTTGCCTGAGGCGTGGTGCCATACTAGGGCGCCAATACCGGCGATCAGGGTGACGATACTCAGGATAGACCAGACGATGTTGTCTGAGGTCGGGGTGTTACCTAGCTGCGGATCGAAAGGCCAGTTGTTGGTGTAGGTATACTCTTGTCCTTCACGCTCTGTGATGGCGGCCCAGGCGCCCCAGAAGAGGAAGGCGTTTAGTTGTTGGCGACGCTCAAGGTCAGGCACAGTGCCTTCCTTCATCGCATACTGTTCGCGCAGAGTTGAGAGCTCAGGATCGTCGCCAAACAGAGACAGATAGTGGTCTGATACCTGGCCGATAGCCTGAATACGGGTTTCAGACAGGCTGATGCGTATCTCGCCATTGGCCGAGGTAGTCAAGGTGTTGCGACGTAGGTCATCACGTAGCGACTGCTCGAGCCCAGCTTTCTTGATAGAGTCCAGCTCGTTGAAGCTTCTGCCATACTGCGCCTTGGCGGTGATATCTAACCAGGCCTGCGACTCACGGTGTAGCCAGTCGGCGGTCCAGTCTGGGGCGACGTAGGAGCCGTGACCCCAGATAGAGCCTAGCTGGTGTCCGCCCATAGAGCGCCAAACCAGTTGACCACGCTCTATATCGTTTTGGGTGAACAGAGGTTGACCCTGCACATCGGTAAAGGCGGTGGGGATTGGGGGTTTTTCGCGATAGATCTGACTGCCTATGCTCAGCAGTACAGAGAAGGAAGCGATAAGTACTATCAAGAGTGCTATCGCCGTTAGCCGTTGTTTATTCATAGAGCCTCTCAGCGCAATATATTGTAGGTGTGGAGTACCCTGCTATAGCAGTTAACGTGCCATGCTTTTAAGTTGTTGATTATTAAGGTGTAAGCATATATTAGTGTCTTATTAAATTGTCATAATGACAGTCTTGTATGAGTGTAGAAATGACACTTGGTGTCAAAAGGACAGTGTGTGTTTTGTCTGTGTCGATTTGATACTTATTGGGGTTGTAGAAAGATGTGCGGCATAAAAAAAGCCAGCCTAAATGGCTGGCTTTTACCGAGCGACTAACCCTTTCGCCGTCGGGCTAGCGATAGAGCGACGGGTCATCCTTATTGGGACGGGTCTTGAAGCGTCTGTGCAGCCACATGTATTGCGCCGGGCTGCGTTCGATGATCTCTTCTATGATGCGGTTACCCCGCTTGGCATCTTCCAGCTCGTTCTCGCCGGGGAAGTCTTTTAGCGGCGCTTGTATCTCAATGGTGTAACCCTTGTCATCTTCGTTTCGCACCACAATGAAGGGCAGCACCTTGGCCTTGCCCAATTTGGCTAGGGTGGTGGCTCCCGTGATAGTCGCGGCCTCAGGCACGGCGAAGAAGGGGATAAAGACGGCGCTTGAACGGCCGAAATCTTGATCCGCCGTATACCAGATCACATCGGGATTGCGCAGGCTGCGCACCATCTGTCTGAGATCCCGCTTGGGCACCAGTCCCTTGTTGGAGCGCAGACGTCCCTTAACCTGAAGGTATTCCATCAGCGGATTATTGTGGGGGCGGTAGACGCCTATGCCCGGCTGAAACTGGCCAAAAATGCGAGCGCCCATCTCCAGCGGCAGACAGTGTACGGCGAAGAGGATCACTCCCTGCCCGGCGGCCAGGGTCTGTTCTACGTGTTCTTGTCCCTTGATGGTCATATGGCGCTGAATGCGCTCGTCACTCCACCACCAGGCGTTGGCGATGTCGAAGATCGCCTTGCCCGTCTCTTCGAAGTTGCGGATCAAGAGTTGCTGCTGGTCGGCCTGGCTCATCTCGGGAAAACAGAGTGCTATGTTGCGCTTGGCGGTATTGACGCGACTGCCGGCTATCGCCATGGCCAGGCGGCCTATGCCCTGTCCCAATTTCATCTGGGCCCGCAGGGGCAACAGCTGAGTCAGACGCATAAAGCCGACACCTAACCAGATGAGCCAATACTTGGGATGGAAAAATTGAGCGGAGAATTGAGCGTTTTCGACCACGGTTGACCCTATGGGGTTTACAAAAATTACTGCTTATTCTAACTCAATTTGTTGGGGAAATTAGGTATAATCAGGGATTAATTTTCGCAAAAAGATAAGTGCCATATGAAGATTTCTCTGCCAGCTTTCGAAAAAGCAAACGTTCTGGTCGTCGGTGATGTGATGTTAGACAGGTACTGGAGCGGTCCTACGGGGCGCATTTCGCCCGAGGCGCCTGTGCCCGTGGTACGAGTGAATCAAATTGAAGACAGACCCGGCGGGGCGGCCAACGTTGCCTTGAATATCGCCACCCTGGGCGGTCAGGTGAGCCTGGCGGGTATAGTGGGTGAGGATGAAACCGCAGCGGCCCTGACCCAGGGCATAGAGGCGCTTGGCGTCGTGCCTAAGTGGCACACTGTGGCCGAGCTACCCACCATCACCAAGCTCAGGGTGATGTCGCGCAATCAGCAGCTGATTCGCCTCGATTTCGAAGAGGCCTATCCGGCCGAGCAGAGTCAGGCACTGCTGGCGAGCGCCGAGAAAGAGCTGGATAAGGTAGCCGTGGTTGTGCTGTCCGATTATGCCAAGGGCGCCATCGACAAGCCCGAGGCTTTCATCGCCAAGGCCAAGGCCAAAGGGGTCAAGGTGCTGGTGGATCCTAAGGGCTGTGACTTTTCCCGTTATCGCGGCGCGACCTTGCTGACGCCTAACATGAGCGAGTTCGAACAGGTGGTCGGTAAGGTTGCCGACGAGGCGGATCTGGTGGCTAAAGCCAAGGAGCTCCTCAAAGAGTTCGACTTCGAGGCCCTGTTGGTGACGCGCTCCGAGAAGGGGATGACGCTGATCACCGCCGATGCCCCCGAGCTGCATATTCCAACCGTTGCCCACGAAGTCTATGACGTGACCGGCGCCGGTGACACAGTGATCTCGGCCCTGGCCACCTCGCTGGCGGTAGGTTGTGAGCTGCCAGTGGCCTGCGCCCTGGCCAACACGGCCGCGGGCATAGTCGTCGGCAAGCTGGGCACCTCAACCGTGAGCCGTATCGAGCTGATTGCGGCGCTTAATCTGAGTCATGGCGAGAGTGGCTACGGGGTGGTCAGCGAAGATCAACTGGCCTATGCCCTGGAGCAGGCCAAGCTGAAGGGCGAGCGCGTGGTGATGACTAACGGCTGTTTCGACATTCTCCATGCCGGCCATGTGAGTTACCTGCAACAGGCGAGAGCCCTGGGTGACAGGCTTATCGTGGCGGTTAACGATGACGACTCGGTGAAGCGCCTTAAGGGCGATGGCCGTCCGGTCAACAAGCTGGAGCGCCGCATGGCTGTGCTGGCGGGTCTGGCCTCGGTCGACTGGGTGGTGCCATTTAGCGAAGACACGCCGCAGCGCATCATCTCCAGACTACTACCTAACAAGCTGGTGAAGGGCGGCGACTATAGTGTCGAGGATATCGCCGGTGGCAAAGAGGTGATCGCGGCTGGTGGCAGCGTCGAGGTGCTGGGCTTCGAAGATGGCGTCTCTACCACGGCCATCATAGAAAACATCATGGCTAAGCAGTGATTGCAGGGACGTTACTGATCGCCAGTGCCTGGTTCTGGGCGCCCATGCCCCAAGGCCAGGCCCTGGTGTGTCAAACGTCTCACGTTCAAGAGTGCCTTGGGCAGTTACCGAGTAATGCCAGGGCACAATTACCCCTAAATCCTCAGACGCTTTTGAGCCAGATGGGTCGGCGCGGCGCCATGGTCAGGCCGTTGACCGATCCCAATGTTATCGGTCTGGTGTTGCTGCATGATGAGCGGATCCCCAAGGCATATTCGGCGCTGTGGAATGGTCAGGTCTATGCCCTGCCGATAGATAAGGCCTACCAGATGACCCTGGCCCATGAGCTGGGGCACCTGGCGGTGAGCCGCTCGAACTCCATCTACCTAAAAGCCGACAAGCTGACCCCCTATCAACACGAGTGGCTGGCGGACTTCTATCTGCTCTGGTCTCTGGCCAGAGCGGGCAAAGCCGAGACCCTGGCCTGGCAGCAGTATCATAGGCGTAACCTGGAGGTGTTTGAGAGTGTGGCGGCCATCTCTCACTGGTCGACCCCTATGCTCGCTCAACTTCTGGACAGGTACAGCTGGCAGGCGCTTGGGGCATTTGAGGATTTCGATTCGCTTATCGACGCCATCTATCCCGATCTGGTGCAATACGATCAGGAGACGCTCGATGAGTTTGCCAGCCTGCTCCACTGGCTGTTCGGCGCCGAAAATCAGCCTAAGTTACCCCAGTATATGTTTTGGCGGAGATCTGAAATGGGGGCGTTTATCCGTCCGACCCTGAGGCTGCTGATGGGTGAGCAGGCCGCCGAGAACTGGATGACGCAGCAGGCGATTGGAGAATAGTCGCTTGGTTTTAGCAATCGTTTGCGAGTCAGATAGAAAATAAAAAGGAGCCAGAGGCTCCTTTTTTGCTTATTGCTTTCGAGGTGGACGGCGTTCGCGCAGGACGACATCTGGATGAAAGTCGATATCACCTTCGTCGTCAATGGTAGCGAGTTGATCTTCCTGCTTGGCGATAGCGGTACTCGTTGTTGGGGTTTGCCTCACAAAGAGTAGCTGATAACCAAGTTTCGCTAAGGTGTAGAAGGCGAATCGCTGCGCCGTCGTCAACCTGTCCCAATGTTCGTTAGCGTGAGCCTGAGAAACGCGCCTATCCTCGAAAGATAGCAGTCCATTATTTAGCACTTGAGTTTGCATTTTCAAAGCCTCTTTAGGAAACGCTAACATTGTTACATGACGATTATATAATCAGATGTTAATCCAATATGCAAGCGATTCGCCCGGCCAAAGCGCGGCCTCTCAGGCTAAGTATAGCCGAAATGTTTAGATAACTTTCCACCAGAAAGCAAGGTGGTGGCGGATGAAAAATAAACTGCAACTTAATCAATAAGATTTATCTAATTTTATTTTCAATAGGCAATAAAAAAGGCCGTTTAACGGCCTTTTTTCGATTTTGTGCGCTTAGTCCGCTTCTTTGAGGGATTGAGTCAGATCGACAATCGCCTTCTTACCATCGCCAAACAACATCAGGGCGTTGTCCTTGGCAAACAGCGGATTAGGCAGGCCGGCGAAGCCCGGGCTGAGTGAGCGCTTGACCACCACCACAGTACGGGCCTTGTCGACGTTGAGAATAGGCATGCCGTAGATAGGGCTGCCCTTGTCTTCACGCGCCATAGGGTTGGTTACGTCGTTGGCACCGATGACGATGGCCACATCTGTCTGCTCGAACTGAGGGTTGATCTCATCCATCTCGATTAGCTGCTCATAGGGCACCTCGGCCTCGGCCAGCAGCACGTTCATGTGGCCAGGCATACGACCGGCAACCGGGTGGATAGCGTACAGCACCTGTGCACCGCGCGCCTCCAGTACCGAGGCCAACTCGCGCACCGCATGTTGCGCCTGAGCCATCGCCAGACCATAACCTGGAACGATCACCACGCGCTCTGCGGTTTCCAGTAACATGGCTACCTCTTCCGGCGAGGAGGAGGTCACCTTACCCGCATAGACCTCGTCGGCATCTACCGTCTCGCCACCTTCGGCCATGACGCCAAAGAGCACGTTAAACAACGAGCGGTTCATCGCCTTACACATGATCTGAGTCAGGATGATGCCCGAGGCGCCAACCAGAGAACCCGAGACGATCAGTACAGTGTTGCCGGTGATAAAACCTGTGGTCGCCGCCGCGATCCCCGAGTAGGAGTTCAGCAGAGCGATAACCACTGGCATGTCGGCGCCGCCGATAGGCACCACCAGGAAGAGACCCAGTAATAGTGATACGGCGACTAAGGCGTAGATGAAGGTCGGATTGCTTGGTGTGGTGACCACGGCAACCGTCAGCACCATGGCTGCGATCAACAGGCTGGCGTTAATAAACTTGTTGCCCGGTACCCGGATTGGATTGCCCGAGATCAGCTCCTGCAGCTTAGCAAACGCCACGAAGGAGCCAGACAGGGTGACTGAGCCGATGAGCACGGTCAGACCGATTGAGATCAGCGCCACCACATGAGTCGCCGAATCGGGATCCAGGAAGCTCGCCAGGGCGATAAACAGCGAGGCGCCGCCACCGAAACCATTAAGCAGGGCCACCATCTGCGGCATGGCGGTCACCTGGATCTTGGTGGCCATCACGGCGCCTATGGCCCCCCCCAGCAAGATACCGGCGATGATCCACTCATAGCTTAAGATGCTCTTATCCAGCAGAGTCACCACCACGGCGATAAACATACCCAGGGCCGACAACTGGTTACCACGCACCGCGGTGCGCGGCTTGGTCAGCCCCTTGATCCCTAAAATAAACAGACTCGCAGCCACAAGGTAGGCGAGATAGATAATCGTCATACTCATGTTGGCTTATTTCCTCTTAAACATGGCAAGCATACGGTTGGTGACCATGTAGCCACCCACAACGTTGATGGTGGCCAGTACTACGGCAACAAAGCCCAGCACATTGACCCAGAGTCCCGCACCTGAACCTGCTGCGAGCAGGGCGCCGACCAGGGAGATCCCCGAGATGGCGTTTGAGCCCGACATGAGTGGCGTGTGCAGGGTCGGCGGCACCTTAGTGATCAGCTCAACCCCAAGGAATACTGCCACCACGAACAGGGTCAGTAGTAATAAAATTTCCATTATTGAGCCTCCTCTGTTGCCGCAAGTGGCGGCAGTGATAACAGATCTCGTAATCTGGCGTTAGCCACCTCACCCTGATGGGCCACGACTGTGTCGCGGACAATCTCGTCCTCGAAGTCCAGGTTTAACTGGCCTTCATCGTCGACGATCAGCTTGAGCAGGTTCTCGATGTTGGTGCCATACATCTGGCTGGCGTGGGTCGCTGCGCTGCCGGGCACATTTGATGGCCCGAGTATGGTAACGCCGTTGTGGACAACGGTCTGGTCCAGCTCCGTCAGCTCGCAGTTACCACCGGTTTCGGCGGCAAGGTCGACAATCACCGTGCCAGGCTTCATGGCATCCACCATCTCCTTGGTGATCAGCACAGGTGCCTTACGACCAGGAATTGCGGCCGTGGTGATGACGATATCCTGCTGGGCCAGCACATTGGCCATCGCCTGCTGCTGACGCTTGAGAAAATCATCGCTCTGCTCGGCGGCGTAGCCACCCTTGGTTTCTGTGTTCTCGGTTTCCAGATCCAGTTCAACCGGTTTGGCACCTACCGAGAGGATCTGCTCCCGGGCGGCCGGGCGAATATCATAGGCTTCTACCACGGCGCCCAAGCGCTTGGCGGTGGCACAGGCCTGTAGGCCGGCGACGCCGACGCCCATGATGAAGGCGCGGGCGGGTTTGAGCGTACCTGCGGCCGTCATCATCATAGGGAACATGCGCGGCGCCTCATGGGCGGCCAGCAGCACGGCCTTGTAACCGGCGATGGTCGCCATGGAGGAGAGGATATCCATGCTCTGGGCGCGGGTGATCCTTGGTACCAGCTCAAGTGCCAAGGCGCTGGTACCTGTTTGGGCCAGGGCGGCGGCATTTTCCGGTTGCGCCAGGGGATCCATCATGCCGATAAACAGCTGCTGGGGCTTCGCCTTGGCCTTAATCTCCTCGAACTGCTCACCCTTGAGGTTGACCAGGGTGATGATATCGGCGCCGAGTACCTCGTCTCTGCTTGCAATAACGGCTCCTGCTTCCTGATAGGCTTGATCGCTAAAGCCCGCAGCGAGACCCGCTCCGCTCTCCACGAGAATTTGGAGGTTTTTTTTGATTAACCGAGTCACATTGGCCGGGATCAACGCAACGCGTTTTTCATCGGCATGGCTCTCTTTAGGTAGACCTAGTTTCACTGAGAAACCTCTTAGTTGGGGACAGACGTCGTTTGAATTGTTGGCTCGCTATTGTGGCGAGTCTGGACTTAGACACAAGCGCGAATTTTTCATAATCAGCGCTGGTGCACTGGTCGGAGCAAAAAGTTTGCGCCAGTCCACAAAATTTCATTTCAAATTCTGTGGTTAAGGGCACAGCTTAAGCAAATATCGCTCACCACTCTCACTTTTGTAGCTCAAATTATGACCTTTGCATATTCCAAAAATGAATTAAAAATTAGATTTTATTCTTTTTTGCTTTTCCATTAAGCCACTAAGCTAGGCTAATTACACTGTTATAGGGCCGTCTTCCATGCTGTTAAAAGAGCTTTCATCACTGGCTTCTCCCCTGTCTGCGACGCAGGTGGATAAGCTTAAGCAACTCACCGCTGAACTCAACGCCGTGCAACTCGCCTGGGTAGGTGGTTACCTGTCGGCTACGGCCGAACTGAGCGGCGTGGCCGGCGAGGTGCAGCAAGCGCCCCAGCAGACCATCACCATTCTCTACGGCAGCCAGACAGGCAACGGCCGCGGTATCGCCACCGAGCTGGCCGAGAAGGCGCAGGCCCAGGGCTATAGCGTCAACCTGGTCTCCATGGCCGATTACAAGACGCGCCAGCTCAAGCAGGAGACACTGCTGCTTGCCGTGGTAAGCACCCATGGTGAAGGCGAGGCGCCGGACGATGCCATCGAGCTGCACAAGTTCCTGGCCTCTAAGCGCGCCCCTCAGCTAGACACCCTCAACTACGCCGTATTGGCGCTGGGAGACTCCAGCTATGAGTTCTTCTGCCAGACGGGTAAAGATTTCGATGCGCGCCTGAGCGCTCTGGGCGCCAAGGCGATCGTACCGCTCACCGAGTGTGATGTGGACTACGAGATCGCGGCCAGTCAGTGGCAAGAAGCCGTGTTGGGCGCGGTCAAGCCATTGGTGGGCACCGGCGCCAGCGTGGTCTCTATCGGCAGCGCAAGCAGCACCGTCAGTAGTTCGGCCTTCAGCAAGCAGAAGCCCTACAACGCCGAGCTCCTGGTGAGTCAGAAGCTCACCGGTCGTGACTCGGACCGCGACGTACGCCACGTGGAGATAGACCTTGGCGAGTCGGGCCTGAGCTATCAGGTGGGTGATGCCTTGGGCGTCTGGTTCAGTAACAGCGACGCCCTGGTGGAAGAGATCATCAATGGCCTGTCTCTGGATGGCGAGGCCGAGGTGATCCTGGGTGACGCGACTAAGGGTGAAGTAAAAATGACCTTGACCCAGGCGCTGAAAGAGAAGCGCGAGCTGACCCAGCTCTATCCTGGCTTGGTGCAAAACTGGGCGCAGCTGAGTGGCAACGAAGCGCTACAGGCGATCAGTGAAGACAGAGAGCAGACCCGCCAGTTTATCCTCAAGCATCAGCTTGCCGACCTGGTGGCCAAGTATCCGGTGGATATCGGTGCCTTCCAGTTGGTGGAGCTGCTGCGTCCAATCACTCCAAGACTCTACTCTATCGCCTCGAGCCAATCTGAGGTGGAGAGCGAGGTACATCTGACCGTGGCCCTGGTGGCAGATGAGCGCGACTCGGGCACCCGCTTTGGCGGCGCGTCACACTTCCTGGCAAGCGCCGAGGAAGGCGCCGAGGTGAAGGTCTATGTGGAGCCGAACAATCACTTCCGTCTGCCGGAAAACCCAGATACGCCTGTGGTCATGATTGGCCCTGGTACTGGGGTGGCACCGTTTCGTGCCTTCATGCAGGAGCGCGCGGCCCAAGGTGCCCAAGGCGATAGCTGGCTCTTCTTCGGTAATCCGCACTTCGAGCAGGATTTCCTCTACCAGACAGAGTGGCAGCAGTATCTCAAAGATGGCGTGCTGACCCGCTTAGATTCCGCCTTCTCGCGGGACCAGGCCCATAAGATCTATGTGCAGCATCGCATACTGGAGCGCGGCGAGACATTGTGGCAGTGGATCGAGCGCGGCGCGCATCTCTATATCTGCGGCGATGCTGAGCGCATGGCCAAAGATGTGCATCAGGCGTTGATCGAGGTGATCAAGCAGCATGGCGGCAAGAGCGAGGAGCAGGCCGAGGCCCTGCTGGAAAGCCTGCGCAGCGACAAGCGTTACCAGAAAGACGTTTATTAATTGAGACAGGCGCCAGTCGCCGACAGATTAACTTGCATGGGCAGAGCCGGTGCAAAAACAGGATAGGGCAGTAGCCATGAGCGATCAGAAATTATCAGTAAACGAGTACCTTAAGACAGACAGTAACTACCTGCGCGGCACCATAGAAGAGGGGTTAGACACCTCGCTGACCGGCGCCTTCAACGACGCGGATCAGCAGCTGATCAAGTTCCACGGTTTCTATCAGCAGGACGATCGCGATCTGCGTAACGAGCGTAAAGAGCAGAAGCTAGAGCCTCTCTACAGCTTCATGCTGCGTGCCCGTGTGGCCGGTGGTGTCTGTACCCCTAAGCAGTGGCTGGGGGTGGATAAGATAGCCTCGACCCTGACCAGCTCCAACAGCATTCGTCTGACGACCCGCCAGACCTTTCAGTATCACGGCATCCCTAAGCGTAATCTCAAGACGCTGATCCAGGATCTGGACAGAGAGGCGCTGGATTCTATCGCCGCCTGTGGCGACGTGAACCGTAACGTCATGTGTAACCCTAACCCGGTAGAATCCAAGCTGCATCAGCAGGCCTACTTCTGGGCCAAGAAGCTGTCGGACAACTACCTGCCACGCACCAAGGCCTACGCCGAGATCTGGCTGGGTGACGATAAGGTGGCGGTGAGCGAGAGCGAAGAGGTGGAGCCTGTCTATGGCAAGACCTATCTGCCGCGTAAGTTCAAGATGGCTGTGGCCGTGCCGCCGGATAACGATGTAGATGTCTACACCAATGACCTTGGCTTCATCGCCGTGGCCGAAGACGGTGAGCTGGTAGGTTTTAACATGGTGGCCGGTGGCGGCATGGGCTCGACCCATGGCGAAGTCGCGACCTTCCCGCGTCTGGGTGACGACTTTGGTTTCATCAAGGCCGAAGACTGCCTGAAATTTGCCGAGGCCGTGCTCAAGGTGCAGCGTGACTGGGGTAACCGCTCAGATCGTAAGCAGTCGCGCCTCAAGTACACCATAGTCAAGCATGGTTTTGAGGCCTTCAAGGCAGAAGTGGAGAAGCGCGCCGGGGTAAAATTTGAGCCTAAGCGTGAGGTGGTGATCGGCGATCGCGGCGATCGTTACGGCTGGATCAAGGGGGTGGATAACCACTGGCACCTGACCCTGTTTATCGAGGGCGGCCGCATCAAAGATCTGCCGGGACAACCGCTGCAGACCGGCCTGCGTGAAATTGCTCTGGTCCACAAGGGTGATTTTCGCATGACTGCCAACCAGAACATCATCATCGCCGGTGTGGCCGAAGAAGATAAGGCGCAGATCGAGGCTCTTGCCCGCAGTCATGGCCTGATGGGTAAGCTGATCAGCCCGACCCGTGGCCACTCTATCGCCTGTGTGGCGCTGCCGACCTGTGCCCTGGCGATGGCCGAGGCCGAGCGTTACTTCCCAGACTTCATGACCAAGGTGGAGGCACTGCAGGAGAAGCATGGCTTCCTGGAGCAACCGATAGTGATCCGCATGACGGGTTGCCCTAACGGCTGTGCCCGTCCATTCGCCGCCGAGATTGGCCTGGTGGGGAAGGCGCCTGGACGCTACAACCTCTATCTGGGGGCGAGTTTCGAGGGTACGCGCCTCAATAAACTCTATCGCGAGAACATTCAGGAAGCCGAGATTCTGGCGGCCCTGGACGAACTGTTTGCCCGCTACGTCAAAGAGCGTGAAGCAGGCGAAACCTTTGGTAACTTCACCGTGCGTGTCGGCGTGGTGAAGGCGGTTATCGATGCCGCTAAGGATTTCCATGGATAATTCAGTGATCTCTGCCCAAGCGCTGCAAGCATTGCTTAGCGCGCCCAAGTCGGAGCAAGACGCAGAGCTGGCTCGAGTCAACGCCTTCCTGGCGGGACTGACGCCCGCCGAGCGGGTGATCTGGGGCCTGGCTTACCTGCCGGGCACCCATGCACTGTCGTCGAGCTTCGGTATTCAGGGCGCCGTCATGCTGCATCTGGTCACCCAGGTGCAGCAGGATATCCCTGTGATCCTCACGGACACTGGCTATCTGTTTCCCGAGACCTATCAGTTTATCGATGAGCTGACCGAGCGACTCAAGCTCAACCTTAAGGTGTATCGCGCGCCCATGACCAGCGCCTGGCAGGAGGCCCGTTTCGGTCGCCTGTGGGAACAGGGGCTGGATGGCCTGGAGCAATACAACCGCCTCAACAAGGTGACTCCTATGCAGACGGCGCTTAAGGAGCTGGAGGTTGGTACCTGGTTTGCGGGCCTGCGCCGGAGCCAGTCCAGCACCCGTGAGGATCTGCCGATTCTGGCGATCCACGGCGATCGCTATAAACTGCTGCCGATCCTGGAGTGGAGTAACAAGGATGTGCATGAGTATCTCACCAAGCATGACCTGCCATACCACCCGCTTTGGGAGCAGGGCTATGTGTCGGTGGGCGATACCCATTCGAGTCGCCCGCTGGAGCTGGGGATGACCGAAGAGGAGACCCGCTTCAACGGCCTCAAGCGCGAGTGTGGCCTGCACTATGAGATCTAATGCTGCCGCGAAATTCGCGGCACTAGTAGTTTGATTTATTACTACTTTTTTATGATTTGTGCACTTTTTTTGCACAGGGTTATGCACAGATCATAAATTTGAACTATAGTGGTAAGTTCCCGTAGATGGTTTTGAATTGTTGTCTGTATCGGATCTCACTTGGATCCAGTCGCTTTCTCTTCCTCTTTGATGCGACAGGCAGAGCCGCCGACAAGATCGAAACCCAACTCGCTTGGCGAGAGCTAGATGTTTGATTGGTCTGCTGGCGCATGCTAATTAATAGCCATAGGCCCTGGATAGTCCGCTGCGGCTATCCAGGGATATCCCCGCTAATCTTATTTCCCTTTTTATTCATCTATATAGTAATATCGACCCCATTCTTTTCTTATACCAATCAAAGTAAGTCATTGATGGGTATTACGTGCTTGCCAGCTTGGGATAGGCCCGACTGCCGCGCGAATTAACAGGGAGTTTAGTGAATGAAGAAGGCATTAGTGGCGGCGGCGATCCTCGCCATAGGCGCGGGGGGCTACTGGGTGATGCAACAGGCGCCTAAGTCGGTGGATAATCAGGTATTGGCCTATGTGCCTGCCGATACACCGCTATTTTCCGCACAGTTTGAGCCTTTTCCAATAAAGGATTATATCGACGCGCTTCCCGAGGCGCAGAAGCAATATCCGGCAGAGATGAAGACCCTGCTCGCCGAGGATGATGATCCCAGAGCCCAGTTTATCTTCAGGGTGTTGGAGCGTTACTTCGACGCCTCGAAAGATGGCCAGCAGCTGATCGATACCTTCGGCCTACCCGAAAAGATCACCAGTTATTTCTATACCCTGGGCGTCTTGCCTGTGATCAAGCTGGATATCGCCAATCCAGAACATTTCTGGGCTGTGCTGGATAAGGCCGAAGCCGACAGCGGCCTGACCCACACGGCGAAGCAGCTGGGCGAGGTTAAATACCGTGCCTATCGTCTCACCGACGAGGGCGAGAACGAGCGTGTGGATCTGGTGTTTGCCATCGACAAGGGCATGCTGACCCTGACGCTGGAAACCAGCTTCCTCGAGCCTGAGCTGCTTGAAACCGCACTGGGGCTAAAGCCGGTACAAGACTCGCTGGCCAAGGCCGGTACGGTCGATGAGATCATCAAGAAGCACGGCTTCAGCAAGGCGGGCGTCAGCTATATCAATCATCAGGAGTTAGTGAAGGCGATCACCACCCTGGATGCTAATCAGATGGCGCGTCAGCTGACCAAGATCTTTAAGTTGATTCATGATGATCCCTTCGTTGAGCTGCGCTCTCAAACCTGTCAAAGCGAGCTGGCCGGCATCGCCGCAAACTGGCCACGCACAGTGATCGGTTATACCGATTTTGAGGTGAAGAACAAGCGGGCCAAGATAGGCTTTAGCACTGTTATCGAGAGCAACAACCAGGTGATCCTCGGCGCCCTGAGTCAGATGCGCGGCTTTATTCCGGCCCATACCAAGCGCATAGACACTGGCGTGTTCTCCATGGCCCTTGGCCTGGATGTGAATCAGTTTGTGCCTAGCATCTCTAAGATCTGGGACGACCTGCTTACCCCAAGCTATCAGTGTGAGCCGCTGGCGCAGCTACAGGGTGAGATGGAAGGGCAGAGCCCGGCCATGCTCGGCATGTTTACTGGTATGGCTAACGGCGTGAAAGGGGTCTCCTTCTCGCTGCTGGATTACGCGCTGGAGCAAGACACACAGCAGATTTCGCTCAAGGATCTCGACGCCATCGCGACCCTGACGGCGGACGACCCGGCGACTCTGTTTAACATGGTCAAACCCTTTGCCCCCGAGCTGGCCAATGTCAATCTGCCTAGCGACGGTAGCACGGTCGATCTAGGCGCAGCGCTGCAACTGCCGCCATCCCTCGGGGTGAGAGCGCAGATGGCACTGAAGGGGCAACACCTGACCATCTACACGGGCGACAAGAGCCAGGCAATCGCCGATAAGCTGGCCGCTGAGAAACCAACGGCGAATGGTCTGTTTGCTATGACAGCCGATTACGCCAAGCTGTTCACCCCCGCCATGAACCTGATGGCCATGAGCGGCGAGCCTATTCCTGAGGAGCTGGAGGCGCTGAAAGATTATCGCACCCAGCTGAAGGTGGGGATGGATATCAATGCTAAGGGGATCGTCATCGACAGCCTGGTGGAGACCCGCAACGACTAAGGGTCATTCATCGTTGCAAATAAGTCATTGCAAATAAAAAGCCCCGAGGCCTGAGCGCACGGGGCTTTTTTATCGCTACCTTTTTACTTACTCGGCCTTGGCGATGCCTAAGGCAGCCAGGTTGGCGGCGATATCTTCGGCGGCCGTCTTAGGATGAATGTCTTCATCTATCTTGAGTATGGTGCCGTCCTCGCCGATATAGAAGGTGACCCGGCTAGCGACGCGCACCAGATTGAGCACGTCATAGGCCTTGGCGGTCTCCTTGGTGGGGTCGCTGAGCATAGGGAAATCGGCCTTCTGCTCCTTGGCAAACTTCTGGTTGTCTTCGAGATCATCGACGCTGGCCATCATGTATACGGCCTTGTACTGACGGATAAGCTCCCCTTTCTCCACCAGTGATTTGCACTCTAGCGTACAGCCTCGGGTGTTGGCCATGGGGTACCAGGCCAGTACCAGGGTCTGTTTGCCCAGGTAATCGCTGAGCTGATAATAGTGGCCGTCGGTGGCTTGTAGGCGGAAATCTGGCGCCTTATCGCCCACCTTGAGATCGGTGGCGTTGGCCTGTGCGGCGAGAAGTAGGCTCAGGCCGAGCAGGAGTCTGGTGACTAACTTATTCATGTGTGGTCCTTTTTAGTTAGTTGGCTGTGTTAGTTAGTTGGCTGTGTTAGTAGTAGGCTTGGTTATATTAGCTGCTTGTATTAGCTACTTGTATTAATTACTTGTATTAGTTGAAGTCGGCGCCTGGCTGTCTGTATCCGGCGCAAACAGGGCGATCAGGTTTTCCCAGTAGACGACATCATCCAGCGACTGCTCGATATCTGGCTGAGTCGGCACACCAGATAGCGCCTTGCCCGTGGCGTCATATACCTGGGTGGCGTTGAAACTAATCTTAAAGCCGCTGTTTGGCAGGGTGAGCTGCTGCTTTCTGCCATATTCCCCCCGCGTCGGCTCACCCACCACTAAGGTGTCTGGCCAGGTCTTGGCGAAGTGGGCGATCCACTGGCACTGCTGACGACAATCAGGGCCAATCAGCAACATTAACTTACCCCGTTTAGGGCGGGGAAGATACGTCCAGGGGAGGCTGGCCAGGTGCCAAAACTTGGCCTGCCAGGGGCTAAAACCGGGTTCCTCTTCGGGCAGGTGTGGGCGTAGCAGCTCCAGCTGTAACTGCTCCGCCTGACTCAGGCTAGCGGGTGGCAGGAAGCCTAAGGGCTTGAGGTAGTCGCTGCGTAGGTTAGGCCCCTTCTTGTAGCGTGCCACTGCCTGCAAGGAGTCTGGCCAGCCCGCCAGTAGCGGCGGCCTGATGTCCGGGCTGAATGTCTGGGCCAGCAGTTTGAGGAGTTCATCTCCTGCGCCATAAGCCTGGCGCAGGTCCAATATGGTGACAGGGCTGGTCAGCGAGCGCTTGAGACGCTGCCCTAGGGGGCTGCCTGGATAGAAGCTCGACAGGTCATGGAGGCTAAACACCCCGTGCAGGTCGGCACTGACCTGCTCATTGTCATTGCTACTGAGCGTCTGAGGTGGCTTGCTGGTCAGCGCCAGGCTAACCTGGTGGCCGTTGCCCTCCTCATTGCTCAGGGTGAGGCGGCAGCGTTCGCTGGGTGCCAGGCCTATCTCGCGCCTGAGCATGGTGATCATCGTAAGATACCTTGCCTGTTCGCTTACCGTGTCGGCCAGGCTGGGGGGCAGAAAGCCCTGGGTGGCTGCTACCCAGAGGGCGATGGGCAGGCCATCGATATGGGTGATAAAGGGTGCCTCACTGTCCAGTGGTCTATTGTCCTGGGTCAGCGCCAGCCATTTATCGTCTAACTTGCGCAGCTTGATCGGCAGATAGGCCTGGGCGGTGACACCCTCGAGCCGGGTGCTGGGATCGTCTATTGCCGTCAGTATCTTAAGCAGTTGCTGGGCAAACAGCTGACGCTCACCGCCCAGGGGCAGCTGGCCCCGGGCCTTGTTGATCTGGGTATCCAGGCTCACTAAGCGCTGAGGGGAAGCGGCCGCGCTGGCGGAGTATTGACTGAGATGCTGTTGCAGGTAGTTAAGATCAGACAGCATCTCCCGCGCCGAGAGCTGCGGCTTGGGCGGCTCCTCGCGCAGGGCGATCACCGTCAGCTGGATGCAGCTCAGCAACATGATGAGGCCGAAGCCATTGATGATGCTCTGGTGTCCGAATTTCATTCTACTTCCTAATGCGAGCGGCGAGCATAGCGCGCCGCCTATGGTTAGAGAATGTCGTTGATCGCGAAACCTATGCCGATCCGCTGGGTATGGGCGTTGTAGTCGATTAGACTCTCGCCATAGCCATTAAAATATTGCGTATAGAGACGCAGATTGCCAATGATGGGATAGCTCCAGGTAAACTCCACCGCGCCGCGGTTAGGGCTCTCTAGGTTATTGCGCAGCATCAGCGAGAACCTGTGTTTGTCTACGCCATAGACTCCCATGAGCTCGAAGTTGCCCATGTAATCCAGGATATCCGGGTTATCGTCTCCCTTGGCGGAATCGGGTGTCTTTTTCTCATCTTCGGGAATCCGCCACCACACCTTGGCGGCGAGGGCGAAGGGGCCGCTATCGAACACCATGGTGCCATAGATACGGTTCCAGCTGCGGGAGAGATCACCCGACTTGCCGTTGGATTGATGCACGGCGCCGACGCCCCAGAAGGAGTTGGTTAGCGGACCTATCTGCCAGTCGTTGTTGAACAGCATGAAGATCTCTGGCTCATGGTTGGTTTCGCGAAACGGCGAGGAGATATCCTTGTTATACACCTGCCAGTAAGACTGGTTGGTGTAGGCGAAAAACAGGTGGCCGTTGTCGCCGAAGACGTTATACATCAAGGGAAACTTAAAGCTAATCTGAAACTTGGCTTCCAGGTTATCGATTTCCGAGTTGTTTTTGGCCAGCTCGTCGGCAAAGGGATCCATGTTAGGCGAGCTATTATAGGTCACGGGCAAGATGTAGTTGACCTTGTGCGGCGTGATCACGAAGGGCCTCTCCGAGGTGGCCAGCTCATCTTCGACGCGCTGGTCCAGCAGCGAGCTATCCTCTGTGGTTTTCTTCTCTTCTGTGGGCTCGGCGCCCAGGCAGGTTGCAGGCAGTGAACATAGGGTGATCAGGGGAAGCCATTTAAGGTATTGGGTGGTTTGCATCCTTGTTTCCTCTCGTGTCGCAAGCTTAGCGCGTCGTCTCCAATCTAGGCTATGTTGTAACATTTGAGCCCGCCGCGCGCACCTATTTTAATTCTGTCTACTTGATTTGTTTCATGAAAATCTCACCAAACCCCATTAATAACTAAAAAGAATAAAACCTAATAAACTTCTATTTTTTATGGAATAAGAATGACGCTATATTAACCTCATCACTATTGTATGAGATGCGGATATGGAACTATTTACTCTACCCGGGCAACAGGCACAGGGCAAAGTCTGGCTTGTGGGCGCCGGTCCTGGCGACATTGAGCTGTTAACGCTCAAGGCCTACCGCATCCTGAAGAAGGCCGATGTGGTCTTGTTCGACGCCCTGGTGAGCGATGAGATTTTGGCATTGGCGCCGAAAGAGGCGGAGCTGATCGCCGTGGGCAAGCGCGCCGGTAAACACAGCGCCGCCCAGGAGGAGATCAACCAGCTCTTGGTGACCAAGGCTTATACCCGCAAGAATGTGGTGCGTCTCAAGGGGGGCGACCCCTTCATCTTCGGCCGTGGTGGCGAAGAGCTGGAGACCCTGGTAGAGGCCGGGGTGGAGTTCGAAGTGGTGCCAGGCATCACGGCGGCCAGCGGCACCTCTGCCTACGCAGGTATTCCCCTGACCCACAGGGATCATGCCCAGGGAGTCACCTTTATTACCGGTCACTGCAAGTTAGAGAGCCGTCCCATGGACTGGCAGTCCTATGCCAACAGCGCCAATACGCTAGTGGTGTATATGGGGATCCTCAACGCCGCCAGTATTCAACATGGGCTTATCTCGGCTGGGCGATCGCCCAAGACGCCAGTGGCCATCGTCTCTAAGGCGACCACGTCGGCGCAGCAGCGATTTATCGGCACCCTAGGTGAACTGGCGGAACTGGCGGCGGATCCGGCACTGGAGATGCCGGCGCTGATGATCATAGGTGAGGTGGTTGGCCTGGCCGATAGCCTGCACTGGTTCAACCCAGAGACCAGCCCTAAGACCCTGGATGCGGCGCTGAAGCAGTCGCTGGGCCAGTAATCTACTTTTCAGTATTCTACTTTAAAGTCTTTCTTGAACAGTGCCTGCAGCGCGCGGGCATACTCTTCATCTGCCTTGGGGCGCACCAGCTGCGCCAATTCGTCGCCGGTCGGCGTCAGTCGATAATAGCTAAACACCAGATGGCCGTGCTTTGGCGTCAGCGTCATGCGTTTGCCCGACAGGGTAAAGCTGATAGGGTTCTTGGCGTTGAGCTGGCCCGTCTCAAACTCGCTCCTGTGCAGAAGGCCCGCATCTACCAGGGTGAGCACAGAGGAGTAGGGCAGACCAAATTGCGACAGGGCGATCTGGGTCGTATCCGTCTTGCGAAACAGCTGGCCTATGCCACCGGAGTGGCGAAAGCCGATCACCAGCTTTAGCTTAGATTCGTTGTTGAAGGTGACTGCCATTCCCAGGGCCTTCTCGAACATCTGCGCCTCTTTGTGGGTCAGCTGCTTAAGTGTGGCCAGACTCCTGAGGCTAAAGCTGCCTGGGCTGGTGATCTCATTGGCCAGGATCCGTCCCCACAGGGCCTGCATGTTGCGGTTGTGGATCTGCTCCGCCAGCTGAAAGAACTGGTGGACCCAGTCGGGATCGAGATCGGCCCCGGTCACATCCGATGGCGTGTGGGAGAGGGCGATGGCGTAGATGTTTTCCAGGTTAGCCTGATACTGGCTGGCGAGCTTGCGCAGGCGATGGTCCGAGCGCTCGGCCACAGAGGCCTGAGAGGGACGGTAATCCTCATCGCTGCCCAGACCAATAAGGCGCCCAAGCAGCAGGACCTTGCGGCGGGCAGATACATCGGGTTGATTGGACCCTGAATTGGATAGCTTAACGATCTCGGCCATAATCTTTTCTTGTGAATAATCTTATCTTGTAAATAGTCTTATCTTGTGTCGCTTTATCGTCCGATTCTATCTGAATTTCGCCCTAGGCCCTAGCCCCAACCCCTAGTTTCAAGCGTTGGCCGGCCAGTTGACATGCTTGTCCTGGGCCGGATGACGCGGAATGTTGAAGGCCAGCACCAGTGAGCAGAGGGCGAAGCCTGCCCCGATAAAGAACACCCACTTGTTGGAGTAGAGCCAGAGCATCCCCAGCAGCGCCGGGATCACCACGGCCGCGATATGATTGATGGTGAAGCTGACCGACATGGTGGCGGCGATATCCTTGGGCTCGGCGATCTTCTGGAAATAGGTCTTGATGGCGATGGCCATGGCAAACAGCAGATGATCCAGCACATAGAGCACGGCCGCCATCTCGGCCTGCTGCACGAAGGCGTAGCTGGTGAAGATCACTATCAGGCCCACATACTCTATCATCAGGGCGTTGCGCTCGCCGATGCGGCCGATAAAGCGGCCAATGGCGGGGGCGAACAGCAGGTTGACCACATAATTGATCAGGAACAAAGCGGTGATCTGGCTGACGCTATAGCCAAACTTCTCCACCATCATGAAGCCAGCAAACACCATGAAGATCTGTCGCCGCGCGCCGGAGAAGAAGGTCAGCAGGTAGTAGAGCCAGTAGCGTCGTCTGAGGATCACCTTCTTGTGTTGCACCTCGCCCTGGGGAAACTGCGGAAAGTAAAGGCTCAGGGCGATCACCATCAGTAGCCCCAGGCCCCCTATGATGGCGTACATCCACTGATAATCCAGCTGCAGATAGGTCATCACCACCCAGATGCTACCATAGCCTGTGAGAGCCGCCGCCGAGCGCCAGGCCAGCGCCTTGCCCATGAAGCCTGCGGTATCGGCCTTGTCGACCCACTGCAGGGTGAGGGACTGATTGATGGTCTCGTAGTAATGAAAGCCCACCGACATGAGTATGGTGGTCAGGTAGAGGCCCAGCACCTGGGGAAAGAAGCCTGTGATGCCCACCCCTATGGTCAGCAGGGCGAGGGAGACCAGGGCGAAGGTCTGTTCCTTGAGCAGCAGTAAGATGAAGATGGCAGTAAAGGCCAGAAATCCGGGAACCTCTCGCAGACTCTGTAATATGCCTATCTCGGCGCCGGTAAAGCTGGCCCGCTCAATTACGAAGTTGTTCAGCAGCACCTGCCACACAGAAAACACCAAGGACATCACGAAGGTCATCAGCAGTAAGAGGGTTTGGGGGGTCTTCTTTAACATTCCATTGGCTTCCAGTCTTTCCCGGGGCGATCAGTCTACCCCATAGCTTGGGCGCTACAAACTGGTTTCAATCATTACGCCCTAGCATGTCTTGTCATCAATTTGTTATTAACAAATGTAAATTGTAATGCAAATAATTCTCATTTGAAATATTGTACCCGCAATTTAATGGGGGATGCTGTTTATTCAGCATGGAGAGAAGATGACACTGAAATTAACCACCTTAGGGATGGCAATCGCCGGCTTGCTGGCGGGCAATGCCTATGCCGACACTCAAACAACCAATGCCGCGACCAATACCGCCACCTTAGCCGAGTCGATCGCCAGGCAGGAGCAGGCGCTTATTCAGCTGAAACAGGAGCTGGCCCAGCTTAAGGCGCAGCAGGCCGACAAACAGGCCGAGCAACAGATTGACCGGCAGGCGCTGACTAAGGCAGTACAGGAGCAGGTTGCTCTGGAGGCCGCTAACAGCCCCTGGAGCCGCTTCAAGTTTGAATCTTACGGCAGCATGAATTACACCAGCGACGAGTATTTCGATAACGTGCAGGACACCTCGCCCGAGCGTCACGGCCGCCTGGATCTGGAGCGGATCGTCACCGAATTTGGCTACCAGTTCAACGACGAGTGGGACATGGAGGTGGAGATCGAATATGAGCATGGCGGCACGGGCGCCGCCCTGGAATATGACGGTTTCGACGAGTTCGGCGAGTTCGAGTCGGAGGTCGAAGCCGGCGGTGAGGTGATGATCGAGAAGGCCCAGCTCAGGTATCGCCCGAGTAAAGCCTTCGGCGTCAAGTTCGGTAACATACATCTGCCTGTGGGGCTTTCCAGCGTGCTGCACAAGCCTAATCAATACCTGACCGTGCTGCGTCACCGCAGTGAGGCGGCCATGTTGCCCGCCGTGTGGAACGAGACGGGTATCGGCATCTTCGGCGACCTCGGAGATTTCCACTATCAGGCTCAAGTAGTTAGCGGCCTCAACTCTGAGTATTTCCGCACCTACGACTGGATAGCATCCGGCCATCAGAAGCGTTTCGAACACATCAACGCCGACGAGCTGGCCTATGTGCTGCGCCTGGATTACGGCAGCTTCAAACAGCCAGGTCTGGCCCTGGGCGCCGCCTATTACTATGGCAACACCAGCGGTAATCGCCACAAGAGCAACAAGCTGGCCGGTGATGGCAGCGTGAGCCTGCTGGCGCTGTCCGGTGCCTATGTGGACGGCCCCTGGATACTGCGCGGACAGTACCTGCAGGGCACCCTGGATGATGCCGATGCGATCACTCAGGCCAACAAGACCACCCCGGGCCTCAAGCCAGGCAACTTCGCCCAGCTGGGCAGCAAGGCCGAATCCTTCTTCGTCGAGGCGGGGCTGGATCTCAACCACTTCTTCTCTGTGCCGCTGACAGTGTTTGCCAACCTGGACTACGCCAACCCGCTGAGTGAGGTGGAAACCGGTACGGCCACCAAGCGCTATGAGAACACCTGGACCAGCGTCGGTATCAACTACTCGCCGATCCCCGAGATAGTGATCAAGGCCGAGGGTGGCCTGCATCAGGTGGCGGTAGCTGCCATCCCGGATACCCATTTCTTTGCCCTGGGCGTGGGCTATCAATTCTCGCTCTAACGGCGGACAACTTTGATTTTTATGGAGAGACAGATGAAACACTTTAAATATGGCGCGATCGCATTGGCACTTATTTCAACTCTGGCCGCCTGTGGTGGTTCGGGTAGCGACGAGCCCGAGGTCGTGGTGCCCGAGACAGGTTTTAGTTTCGATGCCGACGCCCTGATCGTCAACCTGAGCGACGAGGTGATCGTCAAGGGTTACAGCACACTGGCGGATCGCGGTGAGGCGCTGCTGCAGGCCACCCAGACCCTGGTTGCCACTCCGACCCAGGCAAATCTTGAGGCGGCGCAGTCGGCCTGGAAGGCGGCCCGTCAGCCCTGGGAGCAGGGCGAGTCACACATCTTCGGCCCGGTGGACTCTCTGGGGATCGACCCACACCTGGATAGCTGGCCGCTGAACACCACAGATCTTAAGACGGTCTTAATTAACAGCAGCGGCTTCGATGCCGAGACCATCAAGGGTTGGAACGATGACGTGCAGGGTTTCCATACCATGGAGTTTTTGCTGTTCGGTGACGGCATAGACGACAACGTCAAGCAGATAGACGAGTTGACCGCCAATGAGCGCGACTATCTCATGGGACTGGCTGAGGTGTTTCGCGACTACACCAAGCAGCTGGCCGATGCCTGGCAGGTCAGCCATGACGGTCAGAGTGGCAAGGCCTATGGCGAGTTACTGAAATCGCCGGGCGTCGATGGCAATACCTTCTACAGCTCGCAGGTGGGTGTGTTGGAGGAGCTGATCAAGGGGATGATAGGCATAGTCGACGAGGTGGGTAACGGTAAGATCGCCGATCCCTTCGGCGGCTCGCTGGCCAGCGCCGACACCTCCAAGGTGGAGTCGCAATACTCCTGGAACTCGCTGACCGACTTTAGCGACAACATCATAGGGGTGCGCAACGTCTATCAGGGTGAGTTCACCGGCGAGGCCGACAAGCAGGGGATCATCGATTTCGTGCGCGCCGCCGACAGCGAGCTGGCTAGCCGGGTTGCCGCCGAAATAGACGCCGCCATCTTGCAGATCCGCGCCATCGAAGGTACAGACAAGATGCCGTTCCGTCAGGCGATAAAAGATGAGGCGGGCCGTGAGCGCATCCAGAAGGCGGTCGATGCCCTGGCCACCCTGCAGGCGAGCCTGGAAAACCAGGTGTTGCCGCTACTCAAAGAGTGGAAGGTATAAGGCCAGTTAAGAAGAGAGCCCAGGCTCTCTTTTTCTTGCCTATATAACCTCATAAAAACAAAGGCTAAATGGCAAAAGGCCCATTTAGCCCGACTGCAATAAAGTGTGATAAAGATGATGAATTGCTTAACCAAACCCTCCGCCCTGTTGGCGGCCTTGACCCTGGCACAGACATTGACCTTGACTGGCTGTGGCGGCTCGGGTGATGAGATAGAAGTGCCAGAGCCCGAGAAAGTCTATCCAGATTATACCCAGGTGACGGCATTGGGCGGTGACACCACCACCTTCGATGCCTCGAGTTCGGGCCACGGTTACTCCACCCCGGCGGCAAACCTGAGTGACGCCCAGCTCGCCCAGCACCTAAGCGGTGACCTGAATTTTGAGACTGCCTTTACCACGGCGCCCAACGAGGAGCATCCCGAACTCGACGGCCTGGGGCCTGTGTTCAACAACGCCGACTGTAACTCCTGCCATCAGCGCGATGGTCGTAACTCGACGCCGATAGTGCCCGCAGGGCAAGCGCGCATCAAGCTTGGCTCCGAGGCGGGGATCTTCCTGCGTATCAGCAAGGCGCCGGATCAGCCCTGCCTTGAAGGTACGTCTGAGAACAACTACTGCGCGCCTATCCCTGTGCCCAACTTCGGCACTCAGCTGTTTCACCGCGGGGTGCTTAAGGCCAGGGAGGACTGGCAGCAGAACCTGTTCGGCGGTCAGGCGGATGTCTACCTCTCCTACGAGCTAAAGACGGTAACTTATCCCGACGGCACAGAGGTGAAGCTCAAAAGACCACTGTTTGCGGTGGAGAACCCCTTCGATGCGCCGGGTGAGAGCCTCAACAGCAGCAATGTCACCTCTGAGCTTTTGCAGGGCGATGTCTTGATGGGCTGGCGTAACGGCATGCCTGTGTTTGGTCTTGGGCTGCTGGAGGCGATTCCCGAGGCGAGTATTCTGGCGCTGGTGGATGAGGCCGACAGCGACGGCGATGGCATCTCTGGGCGGGCAAACTATGTGTTCGACGCCGTCAAGGCCCGGCGCGGCGAGAGCCATCCTGTCTCTTTGGGGCGTTTTGGCTGGAAGGCCAATACCCCCAGCGTGCGGGTGCAGTCATTGGGCGCGCTGCGCGGCGATATTGGGATCACCAACCCCTTGTTTCCCGAGGAGAGCATAGCGGGCACCAGCATGCATGACAGTTACCTAACCCGCACTGGGTTTGTTGATACCGGCAGAGGCGTCGACGGTGAGCCGGAGGCGAGCGCCGAGTTCAGCGACGACGTGGTCTTCTACGCCGAGACCCTGGCGGTGCCGGCGAGGCGGCAGGTGGATGATATTAAGGTGAGGGAAGGGGCGCGCCTGTTCGAGCAGGTCAACTGCAGCGGCTGTCACCAGCCCAAGTTTGTCACCAAGAGCAGCGGCGAGATCGGCGGCCTGCCCATGATAGCGGCGCTGAAGGGGCAGACCATCTATCCCTTCAGCGACATGTTGCTCCATGACATGGGCGAAGGCCTGAGTGACGCTCGCCCCGACTTTCTGGCGAGCGGCAGCGAGTGGCGCACCCGGCCGTTATGGGGCATAGGCCTGACCCAGACGGTCAACCCCCAGGCGGGCTTCTTGCACGATGGCCGCGCGGCGAGTGTGGAGGAGGCGATCCTCTGGCATGGCGGCGAGGCCCAGGCCAGTACCGATAAGTTTATGGCCCTGAGCCAAGCGGAGCGCTCGCAACTGCTGGCCTTCGTGATGTCCCTCTAAGGGTTAGAAAGACGATGAAAAGCGCGGTCTAGGCCGCGCTTTTTTATGACAAAATGTATCTAGGAGGCAATTTGTGACCTCGGTAAACTTAAGCCTGATTTTGCCCTTAGTCCTCGTGATCTGTTTCAATTAAATATTGCCCGATTTCCCCTATCATGGTGCTATAGCAAGAGTTAAGTCGACTTAGGGGCCTTCGTGAGCAAAATATTAATCATCTATTCCAGTGTGCATGGGCAGACCCGTAAGCTGTGCGATTTCATGCAGCGCGAGCTCGAGGCGCTGGAACATAGTGTCACCTGCGCCAGCATAGATAACCCGCCAGCCCTGGAAGGGTTCGATAAGATAGTCCTGGGCGCCAGCATTCGTCATGGCAAGCATAATCCCAGGGTGTACGACTTTATTCGCGAGAACATCAAGGTGCTGCAGGAGAAGGCCAGCAGTTTCTTTTCGGTGAGCCTGGTGGCGCGCAAGCCCGCCAAGAATACCCCGGAGACCAACCCGTACATGCAGGCGTTTCTGGCCAAATCGCCCTGGCAGCCTAAACTGCTGGCGGTGTTTGGTGGTAACCTAGATTATCAGGGCTATAACGCCCTGGATCGCAACATCATACGCTTCATCATGTGGATCACTAAGGGACCGACGGCGCCGGATACCAAGGTCGAGTACACCGACTGGGATAAGGTGAAACACTATGCTCAGCAGGTCGATGCGCTCTAGTATTGCATGCTTAAGTAAATTCCAAGCGTAAACATAGCGTGAGCCATATCAAGGGGAGAGCAAGATGAAGACACTGACCAAGCTGCGCGAGGTGCTGGAGACCTATCAGCATCTGTTTGTCATTCTGTTAACCCTGTTTCTGGTGGGCACCAGCGGTTGGCTCATGATGGGGCGGGCGCTGCGGGCTAACGCCTCGGTCTGGGATATCCTGCATGTCTACCTTGGGCTGCTGGCGGGGATCTTCTCTGTCACCATGTTGGTGATCAACCTGATGCGCGGTCAGTGGCGACAATATTTTCCCTATCTGGTGGGCGACTTTACCCAGCTGAGTAATGATGTATGTGGTCTGAAGCGGGGCAAGTTGCCCCTGGCCGGTGGCCGCGGCCTGTTTAGCGTGGTCGAGGGGATAGGCATGCTGCTGTTTGTGGCGGTATCCGTTACCGGCCTGATGTGGTTTCTCACCCAGGGCAGCAGCGAGGCCCTCAACTGGCGTAGCTATCATCACAGCCTGGCCCATGGTTTCATCGTCTTTATGGTGATCCACGCCCTGTTTGCCCTGTCACACCTGTTGGACTTCATTTGCCGCTAGACCAGTACTAGCAAGCGTTAAAGCGTGCCTGATTGGCCAGGTTAGATTCGATCACTCCTCGTCGATTAACTGCTCGATAAACCAGTTGCCCGCCTGGCCCAGTCCCTCCTGCCAGATGAGATCTATGGGCCAGTGATTGCCCTGCTTACCATAATCGAAGTTCAGATCCTTAAGCTTGCCCTCCTCGATAAGCGGCCTAGCGAGCGCCTGTGGATACATGGCAAAACCACAGCCCGCCAACAGTAGCTCCCGCAGTTGGTAGAAGCGCTCGACGGTCACCAGCTTGCTGGAGTAGCGCATCACCTCCAGGTAATGGGGCAGTATGATGTTACCCGCAGGTGGCATCAGCTGGTGATGGTGATCGAAGTCTTCCAGTTCGGGGGCACTCCTCAGTTGCGCCAGCGGATGTTGGGGCGCGCTCACCAGCAGCCATTTAATGCTGTTGATGGATTGTATGTTGACGCCCCTGAGATTCACCAGGCGATTAGGCGCAATAATGATATCGCACTGCAGATTCTGCCAGTCCAGGGTTTCCGCCTCGACTATGTTGATTTCCAGATCTGGGTAGCGCGCCGCCAGCTCGCCGATGAGCCGGGTGTATTCGGGGTAACAGGTATAGGGATGCAGGCAGATGGAGAGCTGGCTCTCTATCCCTTCGCTCATCATCTGCGCCTGACGTTCCATGGCGATAAGCTTGGGCAGTATCTCCAGCGCCTTCACATAGAGGCGTTTGCCCTCCTGGGTGAGCTGTGGCTTCTTACCGCCATGGCGCTCGAACAGGGTCAGCTCAAGATCAAACTCCAGATGTTGTATCGCCTTGTTGACTGCGGCGACGCTGACCCCTAATTCCTTGGCGGCGCTGGAAAAGCTGCCATGCTGGGCTACGGAAACCAGGTATTGCAATCTCTCTGTGGTGATGATCATCGGCGAACCTTTAACTTTAGGTTGATAGTTCTTAGGGTAGCACTTTTTTCGCCTTTGGTACGATTAACCCGTCAACGAATCAACATCCTCAGTTACGGAGATTGTTACCATGAAAAAAGTACTACTAAGCACCACTATCGCCGCCCTGTTTGCCACGACCATGGGCGCCGCCATAAACGCCGAAGCCTGTTCTCGTCTGGTGACAGAGACCCAATACGGCACTATGTTAATGCGTACCGCAGACTGGGTGAGCACAGCCCCTTTCGACGGTCACATGTCTGTCTTCCCTGTTGGTACCGAGCGCACCATGCGCGGTCAGGTTGCCGAGTACCAGCAGGCCATGACCAAGTGGCAGACTAAGTACCACACCCTCTCTATCGAAGAGCATGGCGCCTTCGGCGGCCTGTCGGGTCAGACTTCTAACGAGAAGGGACTCAGCGTGATGGCGCTATCTCAGCATGACAGCGAGCCCTATCTGGCCCAGCACAAAGATAATGGCGCACCAGCGGTCAACACCGCCGACGTAGTGAGCTTCATCACCGAGCGTTATGCCACCACTGCCGAGGTGAAAGCGGCCCTGGATAACGGTGAGTTCCAAATCGCCTGGGCCTCTGCGCCAAATGGTATGGAGCACGCTGCGCCGCTGCACTACTCTGTGGTCGATGCCGACGGTAACATCATGCTGATCCAACTGGTGAAGGGCGGTGAGCAGAAGATTTACTTGGGTGATGCCGAATCGGATCTGCGCGTGAAGACTAACGACCCGCTGCAGGAGAAGCACAGAGAGTATATGCAGCAGTTCGACCTTAAGGATCCTAGCGTTGCCACTAAGATGCCTTGGAGCATAGGCGGCCTGGAGCGTAACTCACGCCTGCTAGCCATGTCGACTCACATGGACCTAGAAGGGCTGAGCTACACAGAGACAGTTGCTCGTCAGAAGGGCACCTTCGATGCGGCGGCGCTGGTGCCATTCGGTGTGCAGGACCCTAAGACGGGCGAAGACTACCCAAGCTTCTTCAGCATGCAGTACAACCTGGATAACGGCGATATCTGGTTCCGCAGCCTGATGAGTGGCAAGGAGATCAAGTTTAACCTGGAAGACACCAAGCAGTTCAAGACGCCAATGCATGCCGATATCATGGCTCAGGTAGATAAAGGCGCTCAGACCATCACCTGGTCTAAGATGTAAGCTAGGCGAATGCCTTAACAAAATGGGTTTAAAAAAGCGCGGCTAAGGCCGCGCTTTTTCTTATCTGCTTTTATGACTGCTTAGCTGCTGGCATCGCAGTCTCTGGCGCTTCGCAGGGCGCATTGCTAGGCGCCTCATCTTCCGCGCCCTTCTCATCCGTCGTTCCCGTTTCATCATTTGCGCCCGTCTCATGGTGCAGCAGGCTGAGCAGCAGGCCACCAATTACGATGGCGATACTGATAGAGATTAGGCGCACCAGCTGGGCATATAGGGCATCGGATCCTATGTGAGTGATGATCTGGTACACAAGCACCACAAAGTTGGTAAACAGCAGCTGATAGATGGCGAGGGGAGTGGCTCGCCTGATGGCAAAGCCCGCCAGTTGCAGGCCGCAGAAGATGGCCATTCCCAACACTACCCAGGTCGGCAGACCGAAGGCGAAGGTCAACATCACGGGGAAGGTGAAGAGGATACCTATGGCCGTGGTGATCAGACGATTCTGCTTGAAGCTCTTATGCTCCTTGGGATCCGCCAGCTTGATCATGCTGCCTATTGTGATAGCAATCAGCATGCTCTGGGAGCTGCCTATGCCGATCAGCGCCGCCAACACTATGGTCATGGCGGTGGTCTTAAATAAGATGGTGCCCATATGGGTGCTGCTGCCATCGGCCTGGGTCTCATCGGGCAGTATGTCTTGCTCATCGCCGGGAAACAGCAGGAAACTCAGATAGGTGAGGATCAGCGCCAGCACCGCCGATTTCATCAACAACCAGGGCAGCACCTCGATGGGCGCCTGCATCTGCTTACTCATGATGGTCATGATGATCACCACGATCAGCATCAGAGTCGCGAGCAGATCTTTGCCGTCGTTGTGGCTGCGATAGAAACTCCAAAACAGCAGCGACCAGCAGAACAGCAGGTAGCCGCTGGGGGAGTCCAGCAAGAGCCCGCCGATAAACACCAGCCCCAGGCTGACAAACAGGACGATCAGCAGCAGCTTGAGCATCAGGCTCAGGGGCGGACGCGAAGGCATCAGGGTGAGAAAAATCACCATGAACATGGGGGCCAATATGGCTAGCGGCGCCGCCTGGGACCAGAGGTAAAACAGCAGCGCCAGCGGGCCGAATACCAGGCGTATGATAGGATTTGCTGGGCTATGAAACATAGGTCCAGATACTCACTATCTGCATCCAGATGCCGGCAAGGAACTCGCCTATGCTGCTCTGCTCTGTATAGAAGGCCACAGTGGCCTGAGAGCCGTAGCGAATATTGCCTGGCGGCTTAGTGCCGGTGAAGACTATGTTGACCGGGTAGCGCTGGGCCTTGATGCCATTGCTGTCTGCGGTAAGAAACCCTGTATTCTGGTCGATATTGTTACTGCCGCCCGTGCCCCAGCCTATGCTGTCGACCTTGCCTTCCAACACTCTTCCCGGCAGGGCGTCGAGGACTATCTCCACCTTGTTGCCCACCTTGATATGTTCCAGCGAGTTCTCTCTGACCAGGGCCGAGATCCACACGCCCCTTGGATCGATAAAGGTCAACATGGGGGAGCCGACATTGGCGCGCTGTCCCAGGGTGAGCTGAAGGTTGGTGACCACCCCCTTAGAAGGTGCCTTGACCTGAGTCTTTTGCAGATCCAGCTGAGCCTTCTCCAGGTTTGCCATGGCCGCGAGGATCTGCGGATTGTCTTGACCTGCCGGGCCCAGAGCCTGTCTGGCTTGCACTAGCGAGGCCTCGGCCGCCTCCAGATTCGCCTGGGTCCTGTCTCTGGCCTCGATGGCGTTATCCAGCTCTGCCTGGCTCAGTACCCCCTGTCCGGCCAGCTCGCTAATGCGCGCGGCCTGCTCCTTAGCGTTGTTGCGCGCCGCGATGGCATCCACCACCTTGGCCTGAGCCACCTCTACCGCCGCCGTACTGGCGCCGATATTCTGCCCCGCCAGGGACAGATTGGCTTGAGCCGACTGCAGGGCGAGACGATAGTTGCGCGGATCGATCTGAAACAGGGGCTCGCCGGCCTCGACGATCTGGTTATCTCTGACGTTCACCTCTGTGATGTTACCGGCGACCTCGGAGGCCACCCTTACCAGATAGGCATGCACCCTGGCATCGCTCGTCATGGGCGTTACCCTGTCGGCCCACAGGCTATAGAGCCAGACCACTAAGATTAAGCCTATGATGTAAAAACTCATTTTCCGTGATGATTGTTCCGCAGCAGACATGCCTTCGCCTCGATGAATAGAGATTGTTTTATGGTAAACCTCGATCCTGTTACCAGCAAGTAACAAGACTCGTTTTAGTGGTGTTTATATGACCTAGGTATCTAAAAAGGTGGGGAAAGTGGGCTAGTCTGATCTGGTCGAAGCAGAAGCTGCTTTGCAGAGTATAGCGAGTATGTTAGCTTGGATATCGATCGCTAGCACACTGGATAGTACTAGGTAAAATAATAGGAAAATCAAAATGTCAGGGAATATCTTTAAATTTAAAGACGCGACACAGTTGACCCTCTGGGTGCGCTGCATGCTATATGCCCAGATAGTGGTTGCGCTAATTGCCATCGGCTCCAACTATCTGGAGTATCAGCTGCTGATGGATTTTATCTCGGGGGACTACATCTCTGAGGCTCAGGCGATTGCCGATGGCGAGGCCAATGATATGCGTCAGCTCGTGGTAGGGGCGCTCTATTTTCTGGTCTTCATTGCCTCGGGCGTCCTGATCCTCAAGTGGATATACAGGGCAAACTTTAACGCGCGCCAGCTGGGCGCCACAGACATGAACTTTACCCCAGGCTGGTCCATCGGTTACTTCTTCATTCCCATCTTATGTATCTGGAAGCCCTTTCAGGCGATGAAGGAGATCTGGCTGGCGAGCCATGATCCCGAGCATTGGAGCCTGAGTGACTCGAGTTCGACGGTGAACCTCTGGTGGCTACTGTGGATCGTCAACAATGTTATGGGTCAGGCCGTGTATCGTTTCGCCGAGAGGGCCGAGGAGCTGCAAGACTTTGTCAATGCGAACATGGTGTCTCAGGCCTCAGAGGTGTCGGGGATTCTGCTTGCGCTGATCACCCTGAATCTGGTGAATCATATCTACCGGGCCCAGACCAAGGCGCAGGTGCGGGTGGAACAGCAGACCTATCAGGGGGCGCAGCAGCTGGTAGTAGGCTAACGCCACAAGGTTAAAGCCAATGCGATTAATAACAACGAGAAACGAAAAAGGCGCCCCTAGGGCGCCTTGTTTATGTCATTTTGCCAAGCTTATTTGTGCTCGACGGCCAGGTAGTTGATCAGATCGATCAGCTCACCCAGGGTGCGGATCTGGCTTAGGTTGACCGCATATTTATCGTTAACGATAAAGGTGGGCACACTTTGAATGCGGAACTCACGTTGCTGGGTGCGCCACAGGTCGAGCTTGTCGCTGACCGTCTTACCATCGGCGATCTCGTCATACTTGCTGATATCGATCCCCTGATCGGCGAACACCTTCTTGATGTCGTCGCGGGTATTAATAGCAGGTTTCTCATGGGCACTATGGTCGTGATCATGGCTGTGTCCGTGGCCACCTTGTTCGCCCTGAATGGCGCTAAACATGGCGTGGACCATCTTGTCTTCGACGCCCAGCTCCTGGATCACCCCAAGTGAGCGCATCACCTCTGTGCCTATGTCCGAGTTCATGAAGTCTACATGCTTGCTGTCGAAGCTCACTCGTTTGTCCAGGTTGGCCTTGATGTCTCCCAGGAACTGAGTCTCCATGTTGTAGCAGTTATGGCAGTAGAAGGAGTAAAACTCAGTCAGCTTAGGGTTGGCACTAGGGGCCTTGTCAGACACCGTCATAAAGTGTTGCCCCTCGACAAACTGGGCGGCAAAACTAGTGAGCGGTGCCACGGCTAGGGTCAGGGCGAGTGCGATATGTTTAATCATGATGATCCTTAAATTGATAGCGTCGTTGTGCAATCAATGGCTAACGTCAATCGACAATAGGGTTAGCCTAAATGCCAAAGCTTAATTATGACTGAAGGCGAGGTGAGAAACAGGGGCCAGAATGTGACCTGAGCTGAAGTTCTGAGTATTGTTCGTCGGCAAAAAGGGCGGATCTGTGACGGGGCTAGCGCGACTCTCTCAGTGTCTGCCAGGCCTCGCAGACCCGTTTAAACTGGGCGGCGTCGCCGCCGTCGCGGTCGGGGTGCCATTGCAGGGCCAGTTTTCGCCACTGCTTGCGTATCTCTCTGTCGCTGGCGTCTTGGGGCAGCTCGAACACCTCCAGCGCCTGACGTTTGGGCAGGGCGTTGTGGCGGGTGCCGATATAGTCTTCATAGCGCTGCCAGAAGGACTCTAGCATCTCCTGAATGATGTCCGGGCAGGTGTCGTAGTGCTGCCAGTCCTGATAGTAGCTTCTCAGGGCATCGTCCTGACTCAGCTGGCTATCTAAATTGCTGGGAGGGATGCGAAAAATCTGTATCTCCATCGCCCTGACCTGCAGGTAGCTGCCGGGCAGTAGCATGGCCTGTAACTCGAACAGGGCGTTCATCAGCAGGAAGTTCTGCTTAAACAGGGCCTTCTGTGGGTCTGTGTCCAGCTCGCGCATCAGGCCTTTCTCTTGTAGGGCGGCGGCCAGGTGATGCACCTTCCAGCTACGATTGCTGCGCTGCAGCAGGGTGAGGAGCGGCCAGATGAGCGGGTTATCGCCTTTGATGGCGAAGCATTGGCTGGACGATGAGGCGTCTTGCAGCCTGGCGGCTGTCGGGGTCGATTTGGCAAGAAGCATACAGAGAGTCTCATCCGTGACTGGCGATAATTTCTACTATGACAATGGTGAAAATAGAACGCAAGTCTTATTGGCTTAGCCTGGGCTTGTCGGGCCAGAAACCAATGAAAAGGCGATGCATGGCATATGCATCGCCCTATGACAGATCATGAGTTGAGACGATTAGAGCTCGGTGAAGAGCGTCTCGATAGGCAGGCGCGACTTAGGCAGCTTGGCGTTAAAGTCATCCTCGCTGTGATAGCCCAGGGCCACCACCACAGAGGCGGCGTAGCCTTTGGCTGGCAGGTCCAGTACCTGATTGAGCTTGGTGGCGTTGAAGCCTTCGATAGGGGTGGCATCGATATCCAGCAGGCTGGCCCCGAGCAGCAGGGTACCCAGCGCCAAGTAGACCTGCTTCTCCATCCAGTGTTGGCTGTCTTTCAGCTCGATTCTATGCATGTTGGCGAAGAAGGAACGTCCGTTGTGCTGGCCCTGTTTGGCGGCTTCGTCGGCGAAACGGCCATCCGCATCTTCCTGCTCGAGTACCTTTAATAGGTGGGCCTCATCCATGTTGGTCTTAGTGCAGAGCACCAGCACGTGGGAGGCGTTGAGGATCTTATCGGTGTTGAAGGCGAAGTCGCTGGTGGCCTCGGCGATCTGCGCCTTGCCTTCCTCGGTCGAGGCGAGCACGAAGTGCCAAGGTTGTGAGTTGGTCGACGAGGGGCTCATGCGAAGCAGCTGCTTGATCTCCTCGACCTTGTCGTCGGCGATCTTGCGGCTAGGGTCGAATGCCTTAGTGGTGTAGCGCTTATTGGTGTAGAAACTGAGTTGTTGCATGACAAGCATCCTGTGATTGAGTCGATTCTTTATGTCGACTCTTTATGTCGAGAGTGAGGCTGATTCTACGTGACTCTTTCACCGATAAAAACAGAGGAAAGTCACATATACTTTCAAAAAAATATTGATAATAGGCAATCGCCAGTCTGGAGATGCCATTTATGATCGCGAGGCATAACCCTTAGCGATTGCTCAACGGATAGCTGTCGCATAAGTTAAGCTAATTACCTGACAAAAAAGATGATTTATGCTTAACTTTCAAAGCTGTTATCTTGAGTCGAGCGCTCCGCCCGGCTCGCCTACGCCGGAGAAGAAAACATGGCTTTTCGAATCGATTCATCCATCATCGCCTGGCCCCTTATGGGGGCATTGCTGAGTGCACCCGCCATGGCCCTGGACTGGCGCCTGGGCATAGGCGGACACGACTACTATGTGGATGAGGCCGACTCCCACACCTTAGGTGCTGGGGTGAGTATTGCCCTGACTCATCTTACCGAGAGTGAGATCAAGCTTACCGGCGAGCTGAATATCTTCGTGGATCATGATGTGGACGAGCTCGACCCCGACCATATTCCCGTCTGGTTTAGCTCCTACTACAGTGCCGGTGGCGACCTTGTCTCGCTATCCCAGCACTCTCGTCTCTTTTGGGACATAAGCCTGGGGGGCAAGCGTAATACCGTCAGCTCGGTGGAAAAGCAGGTCAGGCTGTTTCCGGCCCTGGGTTATGGCTACTAGAGAGAGGGTTTTCAGGCCGACGTTAAGCTGGGAGGCGGTTACTACTTCCTTGAGATCGACGACGATGTGCCGCGCATGCGTGGCTATGACAGGGAAGATTTTCAGAATAAGACCGGCGCCTATACGCTGGCCGCGGCAACCCAGTTTGCCCTGGGCAAAGATTTCGATCTGAGCCTGGCGGCGCAGCAGTGGCACGATGGTAGCGATTGGCTGGAGAACCAGCTGGAGGCGCGCCTCAGCTATGACGCCGACCATTGGTCATCTAAGAGTCAGCTCGTCTTCAGCGTGAAATATAACGAGTATAATCTGGACCCCTATGCCAGGGTGCCCGTGGACTCGCCGGACTATCTGCCAATCCTGCCCTGGAACAAAGATCTCTTCGTCAGAGTCTATTTCGACATGCCCTGGGGTTAAGCCTGGCTGGGCGTGAGACAGGAGAGATGCGTAAAAGTGCTAGCGGCAGGGCGTTTCTACTCATGATGGCTTTGCTGCGAGTAAGGGCTTTGCCGTTAGCAGAAGTTTGGCCGTTAATATAGGTTTGGCAGTTAGTAGAGGCTTAGAGGAGGGGACGTGACCCAAACGTCAGCAGCGGCGAGCCAGATACGGATCGCCAGTTTCAATCTGTACAACTTCATCGCGCCGCCTGACGCCTACTACGATTTTAATAACATCTACACTCAGGCCCAGTGGCAGCAGAAATGTGACTGGATAAGGCGCTACCTGGCGAGCCATGACCCCTGCGTCATCGGCTTTCAGGAGGTGTTTTCGATAGAGGCATTGCAGGCACTACTGGCCGAGGCCGGGTATCCCTATTTTGTTACCGTCGACAGGCCCGAGATCAGCGACGACTTCATCTATCGCCACCCAGTGTTGGCCCTGGCCAGCAAGTACCCCATCCAAAGCTATGAGGCATGCGACATAGATCAGACGGTCGCAAGCCTCATGGGCATTGCCCCCGGTTTCCAATACAGCCGCCTGCCCTTGAGGGCGACCATAGCGCTGCCGCATCTTGGCCCCTGCGACTGTTATCTGGTGCATTTTAAGTCCAAGCGGGCTCAGTTTGAGCCCGAGTTAGCGGTGACGTCAGCCCCCGGGAGCGAGTCGGCGGCAGCGGGGGCTCAGAGCGATAGCCCGACCATTGAGAAGAGTGGAGCCCTGTTTGCCATAGAGGCGGCGGCCAAGTGGGCTTCTTCGCTGATACGAGGCAGTGAGGCGAGCCTGCTGCGAGTCGCCATCGCCAGGCGCCGTATCGATACCCGCTACCCAGTGATCCTGATGGGCGATTTTAACGATAGCCTGGCCAGCGGCGTGTTGTCGGCCCTGGTGAGCGAGGATAGCCGCCTGCTTGGGGGCTTGGGTGAGGAGGCGTTTCAGGGCTATCGCCTGCAGGATGCCTACCTGCTGCATGAGCGCTCTGAGTACTGTCCTACCTCGGTGGCGCGGGCCCCGACCCACTATCATCTTAATCGCGGCGAGGTGATCGACTATATCCTGCTCTCCAACGAATTCGATCCCCATAATCATCTGTGTCTGGCAGAGGTGAGTCAGTATCACACCTATGATAGCCACCTGATCAATCCGCAATATGATCGCGACAGCCACAGCACAGATCACGCCCCCGTGATGGTCAGCCTCAAGATCAGGGAATAGGGCGAGGTCCAAAGAGGCAAAATGTGGGCTATATTCTTGTTTTACTTGTGGGATTAATTAACACTATCGGCTATATTTTGCTCAGACTAGGTGGTGAGGCCTAAAGCATAGATTCTAGTTTAGGGGTTAACGCTTTGGGCCTTAGTCGGGTTATCGGTACGCACTTACACACGCTGGGAAGGGAAAGTTATGGACAATGAAGCCAAGGCGCAGCAGCGCAAGGAGTTTATCGGTAATATGACGGAGTCGGCGATTCGCATCGGCCTGCTCGCCATCTTAGTGATCTGGACCTACGACATAGTACGGCCCTTTATCGTGCCGGCCCTGTGGGGTGCCATCATCGCCGTCGCTCTGATGCCTCTGACCCACAGGCTGGAGCGCATGTTAAAGGGACGTCGTGGCCTGGCCGCGACCCTTATCGCTCTGGTGGGGATCGCCCTATTGGTGACCCCTTTCGTGGTAGTCTCGGGCTCCATCTTCGAGGGGGTCTCAAACACCCTTAAGGTGCTGCAGAGCGGCGAGATCCACCTGCCAGAGCCGACCCAGCGGGTGGCGGAAATTCCCATCATAGGCGAGCGCCTGTTTGAGGTGTGGCATAACATCGCCAGCAACCTGGAGAAGGCGATATTGCACTTCCTGCCTGAGATCAAGGCGGGCTTCTCCGCGCTGGCCGGGGTGATCGGCAGTAGCCTGGCCACCCTGGTGATGTTTATCATCTCGCTGCTGATCGCCGCCGGCTTCATGGCGAACTCAGAGCAGTGCTCCGCTGCCATGAGTAAAGTGGCGGTGCGGGCGGTAGGCCCCAATGCCCACGCCTGGACCAGTCTGACGGCGGCCACCATACGTAGCGTGCTCCTCGGGGTGGTCGGTGTGGCCTTCATCCAGGCCATGTTGATCGGCTCGGCGCTGTTTGTCTTCGGCCTACCCGCCGCCGGACTGCTCACCCTGGTGGCCCTGTTCCTGGGGATCGCCCAGCTGCCGGCGCTGATCATAGTGTTGCCCCTGATTGGCTATGCCTATTCCTCCATGGATGGCACCTCGGCAACTATCTTTAGCGTGTGGATCTTCCTTGGCGGCATCTCTGACAATATCCTCAAGCCTATCTTGATGGGCCGAGGCGTGGATGTGCCCATGCCAGTGATACTGATAGGTGCCATAGGCGGCATGCTGTTTGCCGGGATCATAGGCCTCTTCCTGGGCGCCGTGGTGCTGGCTATCTGGTATGAACTCTTCATCGCCTGGTTAAATGGCGGAGAGCCCGAGGCGGTGTTGGCCCAAGCAGAAGCGTCTGAGTCACCTAGCGACGCCGAGATGGCGGAGTAGGTCTATGCTAGATGCCGTCTGCCGGGTCGAGGGCCAGGCCGAGAAAACCTATTCGGTATTTACCTTTCAGCGCCTCAGCGAACAAGAGATTGAGGCGCTGCGCCAGCAGCTCTATTGCCCCGTGTGTGACGGCAAGGCTTATTTTCGCAAGGCCTCGCGCGATGGCAAGGCCGCCTGTTTCGGCTCGCGTTATCATCAGGTGGACTGCAGCGAGTTTAATCCCTCGGCCAGTCGCAAACAGGAGGAGCAAGATGCCCTGGAAGTGAATCAGCAGCTCCTGGAGAGTGACGCCCTGAAGATAGACTTCAGCATGCCGCCCAGGCGTAAGAGTCAACCAGCGCAGCAGGTTCAGACCAAACAAGCTCAGGCGGAAGGCGTGCAGAGCCCCAAGGGGAGTTATCTCGCTGAGGCTAAATCAACAGCCGAGACTAAAACCGAAAATCAAACCGAGCCCAAAGCTGAATCTGAGCACCAGTCGAAGGGGGAGGCAGAACCTAAGATAGCCACCCAGGGGCTACAGAAACTTCTCCACAGCCTGTTGCGGGGCAGCGATCTGGCCAGCTCAGATCTCTGGGTCTATACCGACGACAAGTATCGCTGGCGGGCCAAGAACCTGTTCGTCAACTTTGCCGATGCCGAACCCAACGAGCGTCACGCCCCACGCATGTATTGGGGCACCATCTCCCACGCCGACAAGGCGCTGCTCTGGCTCAATCCCGCCGACTGTAAGGATGTGGGCATCCCCATCGAGGAGGTGAAGGACGAGCTGTGTAAGAAATACGATATCCAGCAGCGGGAGGAGCTCGAAGGGGCCGGTATCATCCTCTTCGGCAAATGCTTCTGGAACAAGGACAAGACCCGCAAGATCATCCAGTTGTGGAACAAGGACCTTAGCCGGCTGCATCTGGTGAAGGCCGAGGATTAGGAGGCGTTTTGCATTGCAAAGCGCATTTTCTTGACGCCGCCTGAGCTTTCCCCTCTGCTAAGCATCGCCAAATCTTAATAACAACCCCTACCGATTGAACCACTTGAGTGGCTTTCTCAAGGATTGGTACGCCTTATGCTCAGCTAGGTTATCGAATCAGATACCTCAATTTTGAGGATAAGGAGTCGGCGATGAGGTTATGCAATCAAGCTCCCCTGCTGGGATTTGTGGTCAATCAGGCCCTGTATGCCAGCAGCGAGGCTTACCGGCAACGTATCGACTATATCTGCAAGTTAATGCGCCTGGCGGGCGCGGACAGGGACCAGGCTGATTGCGGCCGTGCAGACAGAGGCCACACCCGACGCGAGCGTCAGGCCAGCCTGATAAAGGACTAGAGCTGTGAGGAGATCCTGGCCCTTCGCCGGGCCAGCAGGGTATCGCCCCACTGAAACAGGCCGAGTCCCGCCAGCACCAGGCCGGCACCTATCATCAGGGTCTGGGAGATCTGCTCATGATTCACCATTGCGCCCAGGGCCATGGCAAATACCGGGGTGATCAGTGTGACCAGGGCCACAGTGCTGGCTTTGAGGTGTTGCAGGATATAGAAGTAGCCGATGAAGCCTATCAAGGAGCCGAAGATCCCCAGGTAGAAGATGGCGGCGATGGAGCGCATCGACCAGGTCTCCACCGGCAGGCTGGCATCAAATATCAACCAGGCCAGGGCAAACAGAGGGGTCGAAAACAGCAGGGCACCTACCGTGCTGGCGATGGGGTGAATCGCCAGCTCCACCGTCTTGATCAGCACGCCGCTGAGACTGAAGAGAAACACGGCGCAGAGGATCAGCACCAGGCCTATCCAAGTATCGCTGCCCAGGGCAAGCTTGGCCGAACAGACCACGCCCAGGCCGCAAAATGCCAGAATGAGCGCCATGATCCGCATGGGGCTGAATTTAGGTTCGTTTAGCAGCCTTTGTGCTAACAGGCCTGATACCAGCGGGGAGAGGCCGAATAGCAACGACATGGTGCCCGATGCCAGATAACGGGCGGCAAAATAGCTCAGCAACATGCCGCCCACTATGCCTATGGCCGAATAGGCGTAGAGCTTGAAGGCGGTGCGATGCCAGGGCAGGCGTATGCTGCTAAAGAGGATGATCAGGCTACCAATGATCAGGGCGATCACCATGCGCGAGAGTACCGCCATGGTGGGATGCACCGTCTCGCTGCTCCAGACGATCCCCAGCGGAGTCGTCGACCAGATGAGCACCACGGCCAGAAACGAAACAGGCACCAGGCGCGGCAGTTGAGCTGCGTCGGCTTGAGTAGGGGAAGACATGCTAGCGGGGCCCTGGTACAAAAATAAGCAAAGAGTGATAGAGGCGATTTTGACCCAGTTCGCACCGGAAAGCTATTGCCAAATGTGCTGTTGAGAAAAATTACTGATGGGGGATAAAAGGGGATGGAATGAGGTGTCAGTAGACGGCTTAGCACGCAATGGCGGGGCTTATTAAGTCAAAAGGGGCATTGCCCTTCAGCATATGCCCCTTTTGTTGTTGGCGTTTGTATGACCCTTTGCCTTTCTTGGGTTTCTCGACGCGCATTTTAAACAGTTCGCTGGTAACTATCGCCTTTAAGGCGTTGTCTTTGATGACGCCACGGCCGCTCTCGTGGGGAGCGTGCGCGTTGCGGCGCGATTGTTTGCTCATGGTTTTTCCTCTTACTATCTCTGTTAAACCTGACTCTGTCAGGCGGCGCAAGATTACGCCCAGGTTGCCTAAAAAGCAAACAGTATTTTATCACAGATTAGCAAATGGTGTTTTAGTTTTTAATTCAGTAGCTTATATCTAACTGTATTGGGTGGAACAGGGTTGACCCCAGCCTCGAAGGAGAGGCAAGGGTCAAACCCAAAGCTTGCTAGATATCTGCCAGTTCGTGGCGATAGGGGATGGCACGCTGGGCACCGGCGCGGGTCACCGAGATGGCGGCGGCGCGGTGGGCAAAGGCGACCGCCTTATCGACAGACTTGCCCTCGCCAAGGGCCACCATGAGGGCACCGTTGAAGGTATCGCCGGCGGCGACCGTGTCTACGGCTTTCACCTGAACGCCAGGGATCAGGGCGCAATAGTCCTTGGTGCTGAGCAGGGCGCCTTGCTTGCCCAGGGTGATGATCACCGTCTGCGGCCCGAATTGATGCAGCATCTGCGCCGCCATTCTGGCGCTCTGCTCATCGGTCACCTCTATGCCTGTGATGGCTTCGGCCTCTGTCTCGTTGGGGGTGATCACATCCACCAGGCGGAACAGATCTTTGCCGATCACCATGGCTGGTGCCGGGTTAAGTATGGTGGTCACGCCATGTTTCTTGGCGTGCTTTAAGGCATCCAGCACAGTCACCGCCGGGGTCTCCAGCTGCACCAGCAGGTAATCGGCCTGTTCGATCAGTTCAAGATGGGCCTTGAGCGCCTCGGGGGTCAGGGTCGCGTTGGCGCCGGCTGAGACGCCTATGATGTTCTCGCCTTTATCGGCGACGAAGATCATCGCCGTGCCCGTGGGGTGTTCGTCCGTGTAGATGATGCCATCCGGCATTATGCCATCTTGCTGCCAGGCCTGGGCCATTGCCTGACCTATGGCGTCCCGGCCTAGATGACAGATGAAATCGACCCGGGTCTCGTCCTGGCTAAGGCGTGCGGCAGCCACCGCCTGATTAGCCCCTTTGCCGCCGTGTTCCAGTCTATAGCCGCTACTCATCAGCGTCTGTCCGGGGCTGGGCAGGTATTCCAGGTTCATCACATGATCGGCATTGGCACTGCCGAGGATTAACAGTCTGGTCATAGTTTCCTCTCGCCTGAGGGGAGGGCGAACCCTCCCTGGGCTATTAATTATAGGCGCTGAGGCACTCGACAATCAGGTCGACGAAGCCTTGGCGATCTAAGTCAAACAGCACAGTGGCGTTAGGCGCCTTGCCTGTGAGCTGATAGCGATCCACCACTGTCATCCCTTGGGTATATTCACCCTTGGTCTCGACGCCTACCCAGCACTCCTGGGCGATGAACAGCTCAGGCTTTAGCAGCCAGGCGATGGTGCAGGGATCGTGCAGCGGCGCGCCGGTGAAGCCCCACTTAGGATCTCTGTGGTAGATCATGAAGAAGTCCAGCAGCTCGGCGACACACTGGGCCACAGGGTTGGGGATGGCGCGGATCCGCTCGATATCCTCATCCATGATCTGTGCCTCATGGGTCACGTCCAGGCCGCACATGGTGATAGGGATGCCCGACTTGAACACCATATCGGCCGCCTCTGGGTCGACGAAGATGTTGAACTCGGCGGCCGGGGTCCAGTTGCCAACCCCTGCGGCGCCGCCCATCAGCACGATACGCTCAACCTTGCTGTGCAGCTCGGGATAGTTAGCGATAAACAGGGCGATATTGGTGAGCGGCCCGGAGGGGACTAAGGTCACGGGTACTGCGCTCTGACGCACCTTCTCGGCCATCAGCTCGATGGCGTTTTGCGTTAGGGGATCAAAGCTGGGATCTGGTAGCTTAGGGCCGTCGAGACCGCTCTCGCCGTGGACGTTGTCGGCGATAATCAGCTCCCTGGCCAAGGGCTTCACCGCGCCGCCGGCTACCGGCATGTCGGCGCGATTGAGCAGGGTCAGGATGCGCAGGGCGTTGTTGAGGGTCTTGTCCGGCGTCTGGTTACCCGCGCTGGTGGTGACCGCCAACGGATTGAGGCGCTCGCTGCTCAGCGCCAGGATCAGGGAGATCGCATCGTCATGGCCCGGGTCGCAGTCGAGAATAATCGGGGTCGCCGAGGCGAGCGGGCGGATGGCTTTTGGAGAAGCGTTTGCTGCGTGAGAATGTGGGGCAGCGTTTGAGTGAGTCATGGTCATGCTCCTTTGATTGACACCTGTGGCAGAGTAACACGCTTTAGTTGCGTGTCATCTTTGAGATGAAAATTTGTGATTAAGCAGACAAAGCATGCCTCTGGCCACAAGGATAAAGTGAAACGGGCTCAGTGGTTTATCGAAATGCTGGTATATCGGGTTAGTGGCTTATCGACCTTTTTGGGTTGCTATCCCGCCTTCGAAGATTAATTGAGCATGGCCTTATTAATTAAGCGCTTTCGCTGCATAAGCTTAATTTTAAAGGTGTGCGAAATTAGCGCATTCTATTTTACTTATATTGTTAATTATCAATAGTTTGGTTTGTTTGTGTTTGAGGCCGAAAAATTATTTATCGCCGGATAACTATTTCTGATTGACTCAGTCTCCAATGCAGATTATTTTGCGCCCGATGTTTTAGCTGGGGTACAAAAATAAAGGCATGGTTCGCTAAGGGCGAACGTCGTTATGTCCATAATAAAGCAGCAATTAAGCGTATAAACTTTGGGGTTTTACGCCGAGTAAAATGAGTTTGCCGTATCGGCTCAATTTTAGAAGGACCTTAAGCCATGTCTGACGCGACAGCCTTAAGTCTTATCCCACCTGTGGTGGTCTTGGTGTTAGCGGTTTGGCTACGCCGTCCAATCCTTTCGTTAATCATAGGTGCCTTAGTGGGTCTGGTCTTGTATCAACCCGATCAGGTGCTGAATAACTTCTCCGATATCTCGCTCTCTGTCATGGCCGATGAAACCATAGGTTGGTTGATTCTGGTGTGTGGCGGTTTTGGCGCCCTGATCGCCCTCCTGGTTAAGACGGGGGGCTCCATGGCCTTCGGTCGCCATGCGCTCAAGTATGCCAAGGGGCCTAAGTCATCTCTGCTGATGACCTTCATCCTGGGTGTGGTGATCTTTATCGACGACTACCTCAACGCCCTGACTGTGGGGTCGACCATGAAGTCGGTGACCGACAAGTTTAAGGTGTCGCGGGAGATGCTGGCCTATGTGGTGGACTCTACCGCCGCGCCCATCTGTGTGCTGGTGCCGCTATCGACCTGGGCCGTCTTCTTCGGCGGCCTGCTGGTGGACAACGGCGTGGCGGGCGAGGGCCAAGGGATCAGCGTCTATATGTCGGCCATTCCTTACATGCTCTACGCTTGGTTGGCGGTGGCCATGGTGCTGCTGGTGATCCTGGGCATAGTGCCTGCTTTCGGTCCGATGAAGAAGGCGCAGCTGGCGGCTTTGGCGGGTAAACCGGCCAAGGCGGTCGATGCCATCGACGAGGTGCAGACCTCGGATGATTACAGCGTCAAGGCGATCGAAGAGGAGTTTAAGCATGCCGATAATCTGGGCAAGCTGCATAACTTCATGGTGCCAATAATCTTGCTGGTGGGCTTTACCGTCTACTTCGATATCGACGTGCTCAAGGGGCTGATCGCCACGTTGGCGGTGACCCTGCCTTACTATGGCGTGCAGCGTCTGATGCCTCTGTCTGAGATGATGGAGCAGATGCTCGACGGCTTTAAGTCTATGCTGCCGGCCATAGGCACGGTTATCGCCGCCTTCGTGTTTAAGGATGTGTGCGACAAGCTGATGCTGCCGCAATATGTGATTGGCAATCTGAGCCCCTTCATGACCTCACAGTGGCTGCCGGCCGTGGTCTTCCTGACCATGTCGATTCTGGCCTTCGCCACTGGCTCTAGCTGGGGGATCTTCGCGGTGTCTATCCCTATCGTGATGCCACTGGCCCAGGCGGTCAATGCCGATATTCCGCTGGTGATCGGCGCCTTGCTGTCGGCCTCATCCTTCGGTAGTCAGGCCTGTTTCTATTCAGACTCTACCGTGTTGGCGGCCCAGGGGTCAGACTGTAATCTGGTGAGCCATGCGGTGACTCAGCTGCCCTATGCTCTGCTGGCGGCGGGACTGACCTTTATCGGTTTCTTGATCTTGGCTTAAGTCAGCAAGAGAGATGCAAGAGAAAGGGGCGTTGACTAGTCTAGTCAACGCCCCTTTTGATTAACCCATAGGGTGACTACAGGTAATCTAACCTTTACGACACCTTAGAATAGTGAGCTGTTGAGCCAGAGATGCACCAGGATACTGGCGACGTAGCCCAAGGCGATCACGGGTGTCCACTTGAGGTGGCTGGCGAAGGTGTAGATGCCGCGAGCCTGTCCCATCAGGGCCACACCGGCGGCACTGCCGATAGAGAGCAGGCTACCGCCCACTCCTGCGGTCAGGGTCACCAACAGCCACTGGCCCAATTCCATGTCTGGGTTCATGGTCAATACGGCAAACATCACAGGGATGTTATCCACGATAGCGGAGAGTACACCCACGGCGATGTTGGCATAGGTGACGTCCCAATGGGTATACATGGCCTCGGAGACCAGGCTCAGGTAGCCCATGAAGCCCAGGCCGCCGACACAGAGCACCACGCCATAGAAGAAGAGCAGGGTATCCCACTCGGCACGGGCGATGCGGCTGAACACATCGAAAGGCACTACGTTACCTAGCTGCTCCAGGCGCTTGATGTTGTTGTCGCGCTCCGCCTGCTCCTTGGCCTTGAGCACCGCCTTGGGGAAGCTCTTACGCAGGTAGAAACCGAAGAACTGCAAAAAGCCGAGACCCGTCATCATGCCTAGCACGGGTGGCAGACCCAGCAGGCTGTGGGTGCAGACGGCGGTGGCTATGGTGAGCAGGAACAGGCCGACTATGCGTCTGGCGCCGCGCTTCATCAGTACCTTCTCCTCTTCCGCCTCCTGCACCTGATTGACGATGAAGGCGCTCATAATCGCCGCAGGCACCAGGAAGTTAACCAAGGATGGGATGAAGAGATCGATGAACTGCTCGAAATGCACCACGCCTTTTTGCCAGACCATCAGGGTGGTGATATCGCCGAAGGGGCTGAAGGCGCCACCGGCATTGGCCGCCACCACTATGTTGATACAGGCCAGGGCGATAAACTTCTTGTTGTCGCCGCCTACCTTCATCACCACGGCGCACATCAACAGGGCCGTCGTCAGGTTATCGGCGATGGGGGAGATGAAGAAGGCCATGAAGCCGGTGAGCCAGAAGACGGTGCGCTGACTAAAGCCCTTACCCACCATCCAGGCCCGCAGGGCGTCAAACAGGTTACGCTCCTCCATGGCGTTGATGTAGGTCATAGCAACCAGCAGGAAGAGTAGCAGCTCGGCATACTCTAACAGGTTGTGCTTAAAGGCGGTCTCTGAGAGTTCCGACATGCCATGCTGCACATAGATGTAACCTATGATGCCCCAGATCAAACCGGCGGCGACCAGCACAGGCTTGGACTTGCGCAGATGCAGCAACTCTTCACCCATCACCAGCAGATAGGCCAGGACGAAGATCATCACGGCGACATAGCCGGCGCCGGTGGCGGTGAGATCTAACAGCTGGCCATGGGCCTCGCCACTGCTGGCAAAGACAGCCGGGCTAAACAGTGCGGCCAAACATACAACTAAGCTTGCTAAGGTACTGGCAAGGTTGCCAAAGGGGGGCTTAAGGTTTCTCATTAAGTATTCTCTGTGTTAGGAATAGCTTAAAAATTACCACAGCTTTCCTGCTGTAAATTTTGATGCGCCTCAAGTTTATGTGTATTAGTTACGGCTAAGTCACATAAAATTGACAAAATTATGTATGAAAAATAAACGTTTACCTACAAAGTGGTAATAAACTTATCGTCAGATTTGTGACGATTCCGCGTTTTGCGCTGTTAGAAACTTAGCACAGGATCACGCTTTTGGCGCCTGCGGATGCTGCCTGAATTTACGTAAAAAAAAGAGGACCCTAGGTCCTCTTTAATCTGTCTCGTATAAGGCCTTAGGCCTTGATGCTGCCAAATCGTCCCGCCTGATAGTCGGCGATCGCCTGTTGGATCTCCTGCTCAGTGTTCATCACGAAGGGGCCCATGTGCACTATCTTCTCGCGAATGGGCTGACCGGCAAACACCAGGGTACCGGCGCCTTGCTCGCCAGCCTTAAGCGTGAGGAGATGCTGGCTATCGACAATCAGGTATTGCCCGGCGCTATAGGTTTTCTGCGGCTCTGCCTGGCTGACTATCTCTCCCTGATAGAGGTAGAGGCCGACATATTCGCGTTCATGCAGATCCAGCTGGGCCGAGCCATTTGGCGCCAGCATAAGATCGGCAATCTTGCCTGCGCCTGCCAAGGTTTGAATCGGCGCCTCGATGGGATCGGCCCCCGTTAGCTGCCAGCTGCCGGCCAGGGCGCGCAGCTTGGCGCCGCTGTCGTTTTCGGTCTCGGGCAGCGGCTCATCTGTGCTGTCACGATAGATGGCGGGACGCATCTTCTCCTTGGCGGGCATGTTGAGCCAAATCTGGAAGCCGTGCAGGCCATCTTGGGCGTCGGCCAGTGGCATCTCAGAGTGCACCACACCGCTGCCGGTGCTCATCCACTGTACGTCACCGGCCTTGATCGCCTTGACGTTCCCCAGTTGATCCCTGTGCTCGAAGCCGCCCTTGCGGATATAGGTGAAGGTCTCTATGCCGCGGTGAGGGTGGGGCGGGAAGCCGCCAATATAGTCGTTGGCGTCGTCTGACTTGATCTCGTCCAGCATCAGGAAGGGATCGAAGCGGGTATTCAGAAAATCGGCCACACGGCGGATGTTGACGCCGTCGCCATCCATAGCCGGGCGGGCGGTAAATTGGCTGATCACTTTCATCGTTAGTACCTCATGATTAGGAACCGCCTAGTGCTACTTAAGTGCTGCTTAAGTGTAGCTGGCGGGAATGGGAACAGCCTATCACTGGATTAATCGAACGAATATCGCTAAATACCGCATATTAGCTTCTAAAAATTAGGATGATTAGCCGGGTTGTTGCTAGGCAATTGGCAGAGAACGGGTGAGGGGTTTATCAAAAAGAGATTGGTAACCCTTGTTTTTGTTATCAAAATTCAACTTCTCTGTACAAATTTGTCATCGGCCTGTGCTAGTATCCGCGCTTGCCTCGCTTCCCCCATTATTGTCTTGGGGCGGCGAGCCTGTTATTTGTTACCGGAGCCTGGATATGGATGTTAATGACAAAGCCGCCTTGGATGAGGGCAAGCGTTTTCCCCGTTTAGACAATAGGGAGCTGGTAAAGACCAGCTTCTGGATCAGCCAGATCTTTATGATCATCGCCACGGTCGCCGGTGTCTATCTGGCGGCTCAGGAGGGGTTGTCTCAGGCGATCACCTTCGATAATCTGACCAACAAACAGAATAACTATTACCTGCGTCATGCCCTGTATGACGAGGTGCAGGATAATGTCGGCATCATCAACGAGTACGCCGACTTCATCGCAGGTAAGGCGCCTTTTGACATAAAGAATCACAGGCCTGCGCTGGCCACCTTCGTGTGGGAGAATATGCGCTACTCGCCCTATACCCTGGAGACGCCGCCTCAGCTGCTGTCGAAGACGCGGCGCTTCTACCTGCAGGTGAACGATATCATCGGTAAGATTGAGGGGCGTGTCTATGGCGCCAAGTACGGCGGCGACCTGCTCAAGGCCCAGACCAAAGCGATGAGCGACGACACCTTGCCTGCATTGAAGGCGAACTACACTGCGCTGGCCGATGAGCTGAGACGCAACGACATCACAGTAGATTAGGAAAGGAACTCCCCATGACCAATATCTGTCCGGGTTGCCACGATGGGCGATTGAGAGTGTTTAAATTTCACGGCGAAGAGGTGGATTGCTGCCGCCAGTGCGGCGGCCTCTGGTTCGACAATGGTGAGTTGAACGCCGCTCTGTCTAAGGCCGATAACGGCGACGACAACGTCCGTATCGAAGAGACCCTAGGCGATCAACTGGGGATCTCCAGTCGCTGCTGCCATCGTTGCGACCTTGCCATGCAGCGCTACCATCTAATGGCTGGCTATGAGATTGAGGTGGATCTGTGTCACGGCTGCTGCGGCATCTGGATAGACGAGCATGAGCGCACCAAGGTGGTACAGTCGCCCAAGGTGCGCCAACTGCTGGAGGAGTTGAACGGCAGCATCAGCGTCAAGACCTGGCTGTTCCAGTTCCTCTCTAAGATGCCGGTGGAGTTTAACCTCAAGCCTAAGTCGACGCCCCTGGTGACCTATCTGCTGCTGGCGCTCAATATCCTGATCTTCTTCGCCTACGGCTTTAACCTGAGCACCACAGATATGGTGTTTGAAAACTTCGCCATGCGTTCCAACGAACTGCTGGCGGGTCATCATCCCTGGACCCTGCTGAGTCATATGTTCCTCCACGGCGATATCATGCACCTGGCGGGCAACATGTATTTCCTCTATGTGGTGGGGGACAACCTGGAAGATGTGCTGGGCCGCGCCAAGTTTTTCGCGCTCTACCTCCTGTGTGGCCTGGCCGCCGCCGCGGCGCAGATCGCCGCGGATCCCGGTTCGGGCATCTATATGGTCGGTGCCAGCGGCGCCATCGCCGGTTTGTTCGGCATGTATCTCATGTGGTTCCGCCATGCCAGCCTGACCTTCATGTTTGTGGTGTTTCAGAAGAAGCTCAGTCCTATGGCCTTCTTCGCTATCTGGCTAGGCTTCAACATCTTCGGTCTGGTCATGGCCGGTCAGGGCGTGGCCTACTGGGCCCACATAGGTGGCTTCGTGATGGGGCTTATCCTGGGCGTGACCCTAAAGACTCGGGTGATGAATAATAACCCTATGCTGGCGCTGCTCAACGAACCTGAGGTGAAGATCGCCCGCTAGCTATCTTATGGTGATTTAAGGCCCCGTCTTTGGATGGGGCTTTTTTATGGAGGCCCTTTTTGTTGCTGAAACTTAAGCGAAAAAGTCGGGTCTAAGCTGTAGGCTTAACGAGTTATGGCAGGCTGGTATTCCCGCCATACTTGGATACAATGTAATCAAACCAACAGCGAGAGCGAGAGATAAATGTCCAGAGCGAAAATCTTGATCATAGATGACGATCCCGTCTGCACCGGGATATTACTCGCCATGCTGGGGGACGACTATGACGTGACCTCGGTGAATTCGGGCAGCGGTGGCATAGAGGTGCTGAAATCCCTGACGCCGGATCTCATCCTGCTGGATATCACCATGCCCCATGTCAACGGCTATCAGGTGATCCAGCATCTTAAGGGCAGCGAAGAGACCGCCAAGATCCCCCTGGTGGTGATAAGCTCGCTGGCGGAGCAGTCGGACAAAGATTTTGCCCTCAAGCTGGGGGTGGATGACTATATCACCAAACCTGTGATGCCTGATGCGATTCAGGAGATGATAGAGGCCTATCTCTAACCCATATTCATACCTTGGTCTCGATGAGATATGTTTACCTGCGCCTTTAATCTATCGACCAGCTTCTCACTAGACAGGCTAGACTGGGCTGAGCTATCTTATGGCGGCAACAAGGATGTCACCGCCTGGTCGACTGACCATCACCGACTCGTCACATCACCGATTTTTCACATCAATAAGGGATTAATGATGAAAGCAACACTCTTACTACCACTGTTTTTTATCCTCACCAGCGCCCAAGGCACCGAGCTGCCCGACAACGCCCCCTATGACTTGGCTAGCATGGAGGTGGATGTCGATAAATTTATCGAAATGAATGTCTCGCGGATGAAAGCCGACGGCGACTTTACCGCCATGGAGCAGGTATCTGGGATCGGCAGTGGCAAGCTGGAGCGTGGTTATCGCAGCGCCATGAAGTTCTGCTTCGATAAGTATGAGCAGATGACAGAAGAGAACGCCGAGGCCTTGTCCAACTGTTTCATCGACCAGACCGCCGCAGAGGTTGGCGTGACTAATGAGCAGTTTTACGCCTGGCTGGATGAGCTCGACCGTCAAGATGCCGCCAATCCCGATCCTTTGGATGCCATCTTCGACGAGATGGATAGGGTAAGCGAAGCCATCTATGCCCTGCAGGATAAGCCAGAGCGCAGCGCGGCGGATGAGGCGCAGCTCGAGGCGTTAGAGCGTCAGCTTATCGAACTCACCGAGAAGCGCGACCGGATACAGGCCGAGGAGACAGAGGCGGTAGCCGCAGAGATGGAAGCCATCTTCAAGCGCAAGTAATCCAAGGTTAATCGCACGGCTAACTGTGTGAGCAGCCTAATTAAAAAAGGCTCGGTACTGAATTTGCCTTCAGTCCGAGCCTTTGTTGTTCTTCTGCTGTTAGTCTAACTTAGCGCTAGCCTAGCCCCTGGCGATGGTGATATCGGCAATATGGCCGTGGGCGGTGGCCTTCAGGGCGCCCTGTAGCATCTCGGCGGCTTCGTCTGCGCTCATGAAGCTGGAGGTATCGAGAGACTTACCACTACTTGGCCAGAAGCCTGTGTCCATGCCGCCGGGATAGACGGCGATGATCTTCATCGGCTTGCCCTTGAGTTCCAGACGCACCGACTCGATAAAGCCGCGAACCGCCCATTTGGCCGCGCAGTAGGTCGACTCACCCGCCTTGGGCTGCTGGGCTGCGGTCGACATCACCACCACCAGATGCAGAGGCGTATCCTGATAGCGTTTCACCAGTTCGCGCACCAGCAAGATAGTTGAGGTGACGTTGTTCTGCATCAGCTTGTGGATCTCATCGGCCTGCTGCTCGGCGATGGGGCCGAAGTAGCCGCTGCCGGCGCAGTGAACCACAGTGTCGAGTGCGGCGCCGCCGCTCATGGTCGCTAGGGTATCGAGTAATGTCGCGACGCCCTGCTCATCACAGAGATCGGCCGCTAGCGGGTGCAGATTCCTTGATGTCTGTGCGACGCCGGCCAGTCTGGCCTGGTTGCGACCCGAGATCATCACCTGCTCGCCCAGATCCGCATATCGCTTGGCCAGGGCGGCGCCCAGGCCGCTGCTGGCACCGGTAATTAATATCATGATTCATTCACTTAGAAGCTATGTTAGGTCGACCTATTATGCCGCAACTTGCTCTCGATGCCAGTGGGCGGAATATCTAAGCGATGTGAGCGTGAACCTGAGCAGAAAAAAGGGGAAGCCGCAGCTTCCCCGATAAGAGAGGGTTAGTGGATGCTCTGATAGCTGAATCTCAGGTGTTTTGCGTCTTTGATCAGCTTGATGAAATCTTCGCGGCTGAGCCTGACCAGGCTGGTGTGATCGCCGGCCTCTAGGTAGAGCTCCTTGGCCTCGATCAGTAGATCGTCATAGATGGTCTCGATATTATAGGCCGCGCCGAGGGAGGGGATGGCGCCATGCTCGCAATCGTCAAACATCTGATAGACGGTTTGCTCCTTCACCAGATGCAGATCGCGGTTGAGCTTGTCGCCCAGCGCCTTGAGGTTGATCTTATGATTGGTGGGGAGCACTGCCATGACCCTGCGCCCCTGATGATCCTCCAGAATCACCCCCTTGGCGACTTGGGCGGGGGCCAGCTGGGCGGCAATGGCCGAACTGATGGAGTTGTGGCTGTGGCGGTGCAGCACTATCTCATAGTTCACTTCATGTTCCGCCAGGTAGTGATTTAAGCGGTTTGAAATACTCATATACTTGCCTCATTAACGTTGTGAAACGTTATCGCTAAGTATAGTCCAGCCAGGCCCCAATGCTGGCTGAGTGCACTTTTCACCGCTGACTTAAGGCCGTTTTTCTGCTGATTGAGCAGCGCTTTTCATCGATTAAGTCACCCGCCGAGCCTGGCTTGCCGATCAGCTAAACCAGGTCTTGAATTTGCTCAGCAGCGAAGGGCGATAGAAGGGCTCAAGCTTCTTCAGGCAGAAGTCGCTTATCTCATCATGTTTGTCATTTCTTAACAGGTAGGGGCGTATCTCCCAGCCATGAAGCTCAATCTCCCTATGTAGGTTGCGGCAATCGCTGCGAATGCGGCTGAAATCATCGCTAATCCTGTCTCCCTCCAGGGTGAGCGCCAGGGTGAAGGCGCTGTCTGTGCCGCCGCGGCGGATATCCAGCTCGCATGTTTCGATGAAATAGCCCGCCTTGACGCTGGGGTAGTTAGCCAATATTTGGCGCACCGCGCCGAACATGGGCAGATCGCTTGCCAGTACCTTGCCGAGCAGCAGGAGCTGATTGCCCTGGGGGAGTAGCGCCATGTCGGGTAGCAACATATAGCGGATCTCATCGCTGCTGACGACTTTCGACAAATTGCTATTGGGGTTAAGTGCCATATCCATCTGGTTGGTCAGCAGCAGCTGAAATGCCTGAGGCGCATCTATCTCTATCTGGCCGTGAAATTCGCTGCCCTCCGCTTCCATAACCGCCTTGGCCTGATCGACCGCCTCCTGGGAGGTAAACAGCGGGACGAAGTAGTGCACCTGCTCATCGCTGACGGGAATGTGCCATTGCATGATGGAGAGCTCAGTGGTGCCATCGGCCTGAGGCGTTTCTTGGCCATCGCTCAGCAGGTAGAGCTGGGCCTTTATCAGCTGTTCATAGAGGGCTTTGGCTTGGGTGTGATCGGCAAGCGCCGCCTGCAGGGCGGTTTCGAGGGCGTTGCTCGGGGTGAGTGTAACTTCCATTTTCTTAAATCCTTGTTTCCAGCTGGTAGAGACCAGACATCCTGGTGAGTAGGCATAGTAGATCAAGGTGTTAGCTGGGTCTAGGGGGAGTGGGGGCAAACCTCGTTTGAGATTCTATTCCTCACTCGAGGGGGAGTTGGTTTGGCGGCTGAAGAAAGTCGTGGGTTTTCATCCCATACCTTGGAATGTGCGGCCTGACGGCCGAGGTAAGTCGTGGAACTCCGTTCCACACCTAGGCAAGAGGGGGATCAACAGCAATCCCCCTCTTGCATCTCCCCGTGCCGCCCCAGGCGAAGTTAACTGCATTGGTTAGGAGCCTCGTGCTTATGGATAAATCGCTATCGCTTCCGAAGGATGCATCCATGCACCTACGGAAGCTAGCCGGGCATCCATGCCCGTCTCACTCGATTTATTCCAACACCCTTCGGCAACTTCGAGGGGGATTTACTGTAGCCACAACCGGTAATGATAGGGGGTTAGTTTGCCAGAAGAGGGATGTGATTAGATCAAACTTTGTTTGGATATTAACGTCGTGGGATTCCATCCCACTCCAGGGCAAGAGGGGATCTCCAGCAATCCCCAAATATATCCCTATATAAAAGCCAGTTCGGCATCCCTGCCTCTCGTTCGTAAGCACAATCATCAAAGATGGTTATTCACCTTGCATCTCCCCGTGCCGCCCCAGACGAAGTTAACTGCATTGGTTAGGAGCCTCGTGCTTATGGGTAAATCGTTACCGCTTCGGAAGGATGCATCCATGCAGTCGTCGGCAACTTCGATGGGGATTTGTTGTAGCCACGACCTGTATTGTTGCTAGTACCTTCGCTGAGATGGTTGTGCCGATCTTTTCGAGGCGGTGTGGGGCAGAGGTTTGTCGGGCTATGGTCAGAACTGTGGTTTTCGCCACTAAAAAGGCTTTATTATTTTCGATTAAGATAATCGTTTTTATTCGATATATGCTTTTAGCATCTTGCTTCTAATATATTCCTGATGACTAAATAATGCCTTGGAAATTTAGCCTTGCCGCTTGCTGTCTCTTTTTTGTTTTTTGCGGCTTGGCGAAATCCACTCTGGGCTGACAACAGGCTTCGCCTCGGCGAAGCGTAATTAACCTGAAGGAAGCTAACCATGAAAGGAAAAACAGTAAACAAGCAAACGCTCGCGGCGTTAGTGAGTGCCTTGTTGGTGTTTAACCCTGCCGTCGCCGATGAGCAAGAATCCGCACAGATGACTAAGTCCAAAGGGGCTGCCGCCACTGGCACCGCCAAAGCGTTTCAACCCAAGAGCAAACAGTTTTGGTGGCCCGATCAATTGGATCTTTCCCCGCTGCGGGATCACGACTCCCGCTCCAATCCCTACGGCGAAAGTTTCGACTACGCCAAGGCCTTCAACTCGCTGGATCTCGACCAGGTAAAAACCGATATCGACCAGCTACTCACCCAATCGCAGGATTGGTGGCCAGCCGACTACGGCAACTATGGTCCTTTCTTCATCCGCATGACCTGGCACAGCGCAGGTACCTATCGCACCTTGGATGGCCGTGGTGGCGCCGGTGGCGGTCAGCAGAGATTCGAGCCGTTAAACAGTTGGCCCGATAACGCCAGCCTGGACAAGGCGCGCCGCCTGCTCTGGCCAGTGAAACAGAAGTATGGCGAGGCGCTCTCCTGGTCAGACTTAATTGTGCTCGCGGGCAACGTCGCCCTGGAAAACATGGGATTCAAGACTTTCGGTTTTGCCGGTGGTCGTAACGACGACTGGGAGCCTGACATGGTGTACTGGGGACCGGAGGTCGAGATGCTCGCCAGCGATCGTGAAGACAGAGATGGCAAGCTGCAAAGACCCTTAGGCGCGACCCACATGGGGCTCATCTATGTCAATCCGGAAGGCCCTAAAGGGGTGCCAGATCCGCTAGGTTCAGCCAAGAATATCCGCACCGCCTTCTCCCGTATGGCGATGAATGACGAGGAAACTCTGGCACTTATCGCCGGCGGCCATACCTTCGGTAAGATGCACGGCGCTCACAAGCCGAAAGATTGTCTGGGGGCAGAACCTGCTGCGGCAGGCATCGAAGCTCAGGGGCTGGGCTGGCACAACAAGTGTGGCAAGGGCCACTCAGAAGACACCATCACCAGTGGCTTGGAAGGGGCTTGGACTCAGGCGCCGACTAAGTGGACCTCGCTCTATCTGAGTAACCTGCTGACCTACGATTGGCAGCAGACCCGCAGTCCTGCCGGTGCGATCCAGTGGATCCCAACCGACGAGTCGGTGCACAAGGCCGTGCCCGATGCTCATGTCAAAGGTAAGTTTCATGCGCCTGTGATGACCACTGCGGATCTCGCGCTCAAGTATGACCCCGAGTATCGAAAGATCGCCGAGCGCTTCCTGGCCGACCCAGAAGAGTATCGCTTGGCCTTTGCCAAGGCCTGGTACAAGTTGACCCATAGAGACATGGGGCCTGCCCGTAACTTCCTCGGTAAAGAGGTGCCTCAGGGCAACTTCATCTGGCAAGACCCAATCGATGATAAGACCCAATCGCGTCTCAGCGCTGGCGATATCAAGCAGCTTAAAAAAGCCATCAGCAAGTCTGGGCTGAGCGTTGCCGAGCGCGTGCGCCTGGCCTGGGCGTCGGCGGCCAGCTATCGTCAGTCAGATATGCGTGGCGGCGCCAATGGGGCACGTATCGCTCTGGCTCCGCAGAAGGATTGGGCGGTGAACAACCCAGCCGAAACCGTCAAGGTGCTTAAGACGCTGGAGGCGATTCGCGCCGACTTTAATAAGGGCGCCGGCAAGAGTCAGGTTTCCTTGGCCGATCTTATCGTACTCGCGGGGGCGAGCGCCGTCGAGCTGGCCGCCAAGCAGGCCGGTTTCGAGGTCGCCGTGCCTTTCACCCCGGGACGAGGTGATGCCACACAGGCGCAGACGGATGAAAACTCCTTTAGCCTGCTGGAGCTGCATGCCGATGGCTTTAGAAACTACTTCGACGTAAACCACAGCTATAAGTCGCCCACCGAGATGCTGGTGGATAAGGCCGATCAACTGGATCTGACTGTGCCCGAGATGACAGTGTTAGTCGGTGGCCTGCGCGCCCTCGATGCCAACTATCAAGGGGCTAAGCACGGGGTGTTGACCCAGCGTCCCGGCACGCTTAACAATGACTTCTTCGTCAACCTGTTAGACATGTCGACCCTGTGGCAGAAATCAGATGTCGATGGTATCTATCAGGGACTGGATCGCAGCAGCGGCAAACCTAAGTGGACCGCCACTTCGGTGGACCTCATCTTCGGCTCTAACTCTGAACTGCGCGCGGTCGCCGAGGTATATGCCTTCGATACCTCAAAGCAGAAGTTTGTCGATGATTTCGTCGCCGCCTGGGTCAAGGTGATGAATTTAGATAGATAACAGGGGAGTCTCGGTCTGATGACCGTTGTAAGTCGTGGAACTCCGTTCCACACCAGGGAATATACGGCCTGACGGCCGAGATAAGTCGTGGGGTTATTTCTTTCCCTTTGGGAGGTGATGCCTCACGGCTTTCTTATGTATTGGTTCAAATTTTGTTTGGATATTAACTTAACGTCGTGGGATTCCATCCCATTGTTATGAGGTGAGTCGGTCTAGTGACCGAAGAAAGTCGTGGGATTCCATCCCATTGTTATAGGGTGTGTCGGTCTGCCGACCGAAGGACGTCGTGGGATTCCATCCCACACCCGGGCAAGGAGGACTGCTCGTCCTCGCCCTCCTTGCATCCACCCTGACGCCCCGGCGAAGTTGTACTCCTTCGTGTCTTTTTGAAAATCCCTATCGCCTCATATTCGCCATCCATGGCTCATCTGAGGCTATCTCGGCATCCATGCCTCAATCACGTGATTTTCTGCAATCCACTCCGGCAACTTCCAACGGGGTCTTTTAAACCACAACCGGCACCTGTTATAAGTCACCTTTAATGAGCTTTAGCTGTATGTACCATATTGAGTTTAAAGTCTTTTTAGCTGTGTGCGAATGAGGTCAGATGCTACAACAAGTTCCCATCGAAGCCTGACTTAAGCCTAGAACTTCTATAAGCTGAGCTTTAAAAGCTTCGCAAGCTTTCGGGTAAGTAAAAAGCAGCCTGTACCTAGGCTGGAGCTAGATGGATTCAATCGCCTGTAAGGTGGTGATTGGCGGGTATTAAATAGGGAGGTTTTATGGCTAAAAGACCAGAGAGTAAAAGGTTGACTAGCGTTGGGTTAACTCTTTATATCGCTATGGCGAGTATTATCTTATCTGGGCTAATATTTTCTAGCCTGTATCCCAGCTCGTTTTTGGGTATCATCACTCAAAGTCTCCTAAATGCCATAGTTTATGCCCTGCTCGTGGCGACTCCCTTCATTGTTCTTGAAAGGTATTTAGCCCAAAAAGGTATCTTGTTAGCGACCAATGACCAGAGTGACTGACCCTTCAGAATAGGTTAGATGCTACAACAAGTCCCCATCGAAGTTGCCGACGACTGCATGGATGCAGGAGTTAGAGCGAAGCAGGATGCCAGAGCGGGGATACGCAGATGAAAATGCCGTGTGGCCATCATGGACGATGGGCAAGACTCGGGGGGACAGGAGTCCCATCCGAGTCGTTAGGCGATTTTCATTGGAGTATGAGGAAAAACAACTTCGTCTGGGGCGGCAGGGGAGATGCAAGAGGGGGATTGCTGTTGATCCCCTTCTTGCTCGGGTGTGGGTTGAAGACCCACGACTTTCCTCGGCCGCAAGGCCGTATGAGTTAGTGAGGCGAAGCCTCTGGACTCAAGTTCAAACGAAGTTTAAACAATCACAAGGAGTCTATGTGATGACTCCAGATCACTTCCCGTTAAACATCATAGTCGAGTACCGGTGCCAACCAGCGCTCTGTCTCCTCAACACTCATTCCCTTACGCTTGGCGTAGTCCTCTACCTGATCCCGGCCGATATTGGTCACGCCGAAGTAGCGCGACTGCGGATGGGCGAAGTACCAGCCGGAGACGGCGGCGGTGGGGAACATGGCGTAGCTCTCGGTGATATTGAGATCTATGGTCTCGTCGGGCTTTAGCAGCTCCCACAACAGGCCTTTCTCTGTGTGATCCGGGCAGGCAGGGTAGCCGGGGGCCGGACGTATGCCTTTGTATTTCTCACGGATCAGCGCCTCGTTATCCAGGTTCTCATCGGCGGCGTAGCCCCAGAACTCCTTACGTACCCGCTCGTGCATCCGCTCGGCGAAGGCCTCGGCCAGTCGGTCGGCCAGACACTTAAGCATGATGGCGTTGTAATCGTCGTGGTTGGCTTCGAAGCGGGCCACATGCTCGTCGATGCCGTGGCCGGCGGTGACGGCGAAGCCGCCCATGTAATCGGCGACGCCAGAGTCTTTCGGCGCGACGAAGTCGGCGAGACAGAAGTTGTCGTTGCCCACACGTTCTATCTGCATCCGCAGATGATGGGTGGTCATCTCGACCTGGCTGCGGCTTTCATCTGTGTAGATCTCGATATCATCGTAATTGACTGTGTTGGCCGGGAAGAGGCCGATGACCGCCTTGGCCGTCAGCCATTTCTCTTCGATGATGGTTTTGAGCATCGCCTTGGCATCTTGGTAGAGCTTGCGCGCCTCTTCGCCCACCACCTCGTCATCGAGGATCTTGGGGAAGTGGCCGTGTAGCTCCCAGCTGCGGAAAAATGGCGTCCAGTCGATGCGATCGACTAGGTCTTCCAGCGGGTAGTCGTCAAACACCTGTCTGCCCAGTTGATTCGGCACAAATGGCATATGGGCGTTCCAGTCTTGCTGGCAGCGGTTTTCCCGTGCGGCCTCCAGGGTGACGATCTGCTTGCGCTTGGCCTGTGAATTGCGTTTGTCGCGCATCACCCGGTATTCCTCGTAGGCGGCATCTATGGTCGCCTGTCGGGTCTCCTTGTTGATCAGCTTGGCCACCATGGGCACGGCGCGCGAGGCGTCGGCGATATAGATGGCGCCCTCTGGGGCGTGGGGTGCGATTTTCACCGCGGTGTGGATCTTGGAGCAGGTGGCGCCGCCTATGATGGAGGGAATATTCAGTCCCGCCTTGTGGAAGGCTTTGACGTTGTGCACCATCTCATCCAGGCTCGGGGTGATAAGCCCCGACATGCCGATGATATCTACCTTCTCCGCCTTGGCGACCTCTATGATCTTCTCGACCGGCACCATGACGCCGAGATCCACCACCTCGTAGCCGTTACAGGCCAGCACCACGCCGACGATATTCTTGCCTATGTCGTGCACGTCGCCTTTAACCGTCACCATGAGGATCTTGCCGTTGGACTCGCCCTCGACTTTTTCCGCCTCTATGTAGGGATTGAGGTAGGCCACCGCCTTCTTCATCACCCGCGCCGATTTCACCACCTGGGGCAGGAACATCTTGCCCGAACCAAACAGGTCGCCGACCACGTTCATGCCATCCATCAGCGGGCCTTCGATCACATCCAGCGGACGGCTGGCCAACTGGCGCGCCTCTTCGGTGTCTTGATCGATAAAGTCGGTGATCCCCTTGACCAGGGCGTGCTCCAGCCGCTTGTTGACTGGCCAGCTGCGCCACTCGAGATCTTCCTTCTTGGCGCCAGCGGCGCCGTCGCCGCGGTACTGCTCGGCGATCTCCAGTAGCTGTTCTGTGTTGTTCGATCCTTCCACCGGGCAGGGCAGGTTCTGCACCACGGCCTCTACCCTGGCCTTCAGTTCGGGATCGATATCATCATAGATCGCCAGCTGACCGGCGTTGACTATGCCCATGTCCATCCCCGCCTGGATGGCGTGATAGAGGAACACGGCGTGGATCGCCTCGCGCACCGGGTTGTTGCCACGGAAGGAGAAGGAGACGTTAGACACGCCGCCGGAGATCATGGCGTGGGGCAGGGTACGCTTGATCTCGCGGGTCGCCTCGATGAAGTCCACCGCATAGTTGTCGTGCTCGTCGATGCCAGTGGCGATGGCGAAGATGTTGGGGTCGAAGATGATATCTTCCGGCGGGAAGCCCACCTTATCGACCAATACCCGATAGGCGCGGGTACAGATCTCTATCTTGCGCGCCATGGTATCGGCCTGGCCAACTTCGTCGAAGGCCATGATGATGGCTGCCGCGCCGTAGCGTTTCACCAGGGTGGCCTGCTCGATAAACTTGGCTTCACCCTCCTTGAGGGAGATGGAGTTCACCACGCCCTTGCCCTGAATGCACTTGAGGCCGGCCTCGATCACCTCCCACTTGGAGGAGTCGATCATGATAGGTACCCGGCTGATGTCGGGCTCGGAGGCGATAAGGTTGAGGAACTTCTGCATCACCTCGACGCCGTCCAGCATCCCCTCATCCATGTTGATGTCGATGATCTGGGCGCCGTTTTCCACCTGATCCCGGGCGACCGACAGCGCCTCTTCATATTCGCCCGTCTTGATCAGCCGCAGAAACTTGGCCGAGCCGGTGACGTTAGTGCGCTCGCCCACGTTCACAAATAGCGAGTCGGCGTCTATGGTCAGCGGCTCCAGGCCTGAGAGGCGACAGGCTACGGGCAGATCCGGCAGCTCCCGGGCGCCGTGCTTGATGACGGCGGCGCGGATCGCCTTGATATGTTCTGGGGTGGTGCCGCAGCAGCCACCGATAATGTTGAGCAGGCCTTCCTCTGCCCAAGGGCCGATCACCTCGGCCATCTCCTCCGGCGTCTCATCGTAGCCGCCAAACTCGTTGGGCAGGCCAGCGTTGGGGTGCGCCGAGACATAGCACTCGGCGATCTTCGACAGCTCCTCTACATAGGGGCGCAGCTCTTGCGGCCCCAAGGCGCAGTTGAGGCCGATGGAGAGCGGTTTCACGTGGCGCAGTGAATTGTAGAAAGCTTCTGTAGTTTGACCCGTCAGGGTGCGGCCCGAGGCATCGGTAATGGTGCCTGATATCATGATAGGCAGGCGTTGGTCCAGCTGGTCGAATACCGTTTCGATGGCAAACAGCGCCGCCTTGGCGTTGAGGGTATCGAAGATGGTTTCTACCATGATGATGTCGGCGCCGCCTTCTATCAGTGCCTCGATGGACTCGATATAGGCGCTGACTAGCTCGTCGAAATGGATATTGCGATAGCCGGGATCGTTGACATCCGGGCTGATGGAGCAGGTGCGGTTGGTGGGCCCTAGTACCCCGGCCACATAGCATTGACGGCCGGTTTCGGCGGCCACCTCATCACAGGCGGCGCGGGCCAGTCGAGCGCCCTCTAGGTTGATCTCCCGTGACAGCGATTGCATCTCATAGTCGGCCATGGCCACCTGGGTGGCGTTGAAGGTGTTGGTCTCTATGATGTCGGCGCCCGCCTGCAGGTAATCTCTGTGGATCTGCTTGATAAGCTCGGGTTGGGTCAGCACCAACAGGTCGTTGTTCCCCTTGAGATCGCAGGGCCACTCGGCAAAGCGTTTGCCGCGAAAGTCGGCCTCCTCCAGCTTGTGGTTCTGGATCATGGTGCCCATGGCGCCGTCGAGGATCAAAATTTCCTTATTGAGCCGCGCGCGGATCGCGTCGTTAATCTGCCTTACGTTTCGAACAGGGGATTGGGTCGCCATAACTTTCACCTACTTCAACTGACCTATTGCCTAAACTGCCGCGTCTATCGATTTGACGTGCTATTTTTATTTTGGATGTATAAACGTATAGACGTCTATACTAATCGACTTATAATACCCAGGGCAAGTCAAATGAGTATAAGCGTAAACACGGATGAAATTCGAGGGCTGCGCCGCTGCGTCCTGTTTAAACTGCATTGTATGGAAAGGCTGACAAAGATATTTAATTTGAAAGTTTTTCAATGTGTTAATTGTCTGGCGTTGCCAAGCTTATTGCCATAAGGGTATGCTGCTAGCGACTTAACTTGAAAAGGTTTAATGCTGCAGTTATGACGCAAACGACACTCTATTTGATGCGCCACGGCGAATGTGAAGGCGGCAACCTGCTGCGCGGCCATAGCGATCAACCTCTCACAGAGATAGGCTTCGCCCAGATGCAGCTGGCCTATGCCAAGCTGCCCCAGACGGTGGACAGGGTGATCAGCTCGCCGCTTAAGCGTTGCCGCGTGTTTGCCGAACATCTGACGACTAAGAATCAGGTGAAGGTAGCCCTGGATGCCGGGCTCAAGGAGATCTACTTCGGCCGTTGGGACGGTCAGCCTATCCCTGAGCTGCATGCCGATCACGGCGAGGAGCTGAGTGCCTATTGGCGGGACCCTTGGGCCAATCCACTGCCCGAAGGGGAGCCCATGGCTGAGTTCGAGCAGCGTGTCGACGAGGTGGTCGAGCTATTGGTGCATCAGCATAGTGGTGAGGCCTTGTTACTGCTCACTCATGGCGGCGTGATACGTCACCTGATGGCCAAGGCCCTGGGGGTAGAGCGCGCCGTGGGCTTCTATACCCGGCTGAGTCTGGATTACGCCAGTGTGGTCAAGGTAAGCCACTATCGCGATAAGGCGGGAGAGGGTTACTGGCGCCTGCACTGGCACGACGCCGAGTAATTGATTTGTTAGCCCGAGTAGCAGCCCGCTTGCCAGGGGCGCGAAATTTAGCATAATAACCGTGCGTGGGGACCGCCTGCGCCGGGAGTATGGTGTCGAGATCGCCAAGGCGATAACTTGGACTTAATAGGGAATTGGGGAAGGCCCAGCGCCGCTAGCCCAAACTGTGCCCGCAACTGTGAGTGTGTTGCCTAGTCGAACCCGACCTGGTCGCCACGAGTCAGGATACCTGCCTACTCTCCAACTACTATCTCAAGCGGGTGACTTGAGGGAGCCAATAGATGAAGAATACCTCGGGGCCGAGTCTGGCCCAAGGGCGAGGGCGCCTCGGCGCTGCTCCCCGGAGGGCGCGACCTTGAGCGCCCCTAGTCAGCCATCACAAACAGAATCACTCCTGTCTCACGGCGCCAGTGAAGGATCGAACTTAGGTGCAGGCGATGGCGCCTGCGTGCGCCCGGCGCTATCGGTGCGGGATCTCAGCTGGCGCTGCGGTGAGCGCCCCATACTGTCCCAGGTTAACCTGGCACTGCCCGAGGGTAAGATGCTGGGGATCATAGGCCCCAACGGCGCAGGCAAGTCCAGCCTGCTGCGCTGCCTCTATCGTTTCCTTACGCCTAACAGCGGTGAGATCCAGCTGTTTGGGCAGCCTATCGCCAGCCTGAGCGCCAGGGCCTTTGCCCGCGAGGTGGCGGTTGTGCTGCAAGACACGCCCCAGCATTTCGACATGACCACGGCCCAGCTGGTGGCATTGGGGCTCACGCCACACAAGGCCGCCTTCTCCATGACCACCAAGGCCGACCGCCTGGCGGTGAGTCAGGCCCTGGAGACAGTGGGGCTCAAGGATCGCGCCGGACAGATCTACGCCTCCCTGTCTGGGGGCGAGAAGCAGCGGGCCCTGATCGCTCGCGCCATAGTGCAGCAGCCCAAGCTGTTGATCCTCGACGAGCCCACCAATCACCTGGATATCCGCTATCAGATCCAGATCCTCGAGCTGCTCAAGGCCCTGGGGGTGACTGTGGTGATTTCGATTCACGACCTCAATCTCGCCAGCGCCCTGTGCGATCAACTTTTGCTGCTGGATCAGGGCAAGGCGGTGGCTCAAGGCTCGCCCAAACAGGTGCTGAGCGAGGCGCAGATCGCCAGGGTGTTCGGCGTCTGCTGTCAGGTATCGCCCCATCCACAGCACGGCAACCCGCAGATTAATTATTTCTATGGCTATCACCTTCAAAATGGAGGGCAGAGTGCTCTGCATGGCAATGGCTTGGGTGACCAGACCTTTGAGGCGAAGGAGGCTAACCATGCTGAGCGCTAGCCTGAGTCTGGGAAGAGGCTATAGCCCGCAACAATACCTGGCCTTCGTCTGCCTGGGGCTGCTGACCCTGGCGACTCCTGTGCTGGCGGTGAGCTTCGGCGCGGCGCAGATAGGCGTCGCCGAGGTGCTTGAGGTGCTGCTGGCCAAGCTGAGCGGCGCCGATCCCGGCGGCGTGACAGCAAGAATATTGATTGAGCTGCGCCTGCCGCGCATCTTGCTGGCCTTCATCGCCGGCTTCGGCCTGGCCCTGGCGGGCGCCGTGTTACAGACGGTGACTCGCAATCCCCTGGCCGACCCTTATCTGTTTGGCATCTCATCCGGTGCCAGTCTGGGGGCGGTTGTGGTGATCACCCTGCTGGGCGGTGTCGGCGGCGCTCTTGCCAGTGTCGGCCTGCCGCTTGGCGCCTTTATCGGTGCCAGCCTGGCGGTGCTCATGGTGCTGGCCCTGTGCGGACGGGATCTTAACACCCAGATAGAGCGCATGTTGCTCTCCGGGGTGGCGATCTCCTTCCTGTTCGGCGCGCTGGCCAGCCTGATGCTCTATTTCTCCGGGCCGCAATCGGCCGCCTCTGTGCTCTTCTGGAGCCTGGGCAGCTTTGCCAAGGCGAGTTGGCAGATGCTCTGGCTGCCCTGGCTGCTGGTGTTAGCGGCGAGCGCCATTTTGCTGCTGCTTAAGCGGCAGATCCTCGCCATTCAGGCGGGGGATGAGACCGCCCACACCTTGGGCATTCGGGTGCAGCGCCTGCGTCTCGTCAGCCTGCTGCTCTGCTCGCTGATCACCGCCGTCCTGGTGGCCAACTGCGGCGGCATCGGCTTCGTCGGCCTGATGGTGCCCCACATGGTGCGCCTATTGCTGCCGGGGCGTTTCGCCCTGTTGCTGACGGCCCTGGTGGGCGGCTTGTTTATGATCTGGGTGGATGTGCTGGCCAGGTGTCTGCTCAGCTATCAGGAGCTGCCGGTGGGGATCATCACGGCTGTGATAGGCAGCCTCTTCTTTCTGTTTATCCTGGGCGGGAAGCGTGGCAACTAGCCCAGGATCGAAGGAAAGGTGTATGGAAGGAGAGGAGTCATGATGGAGAAGAGTATTGAACTGTGCCGAACTATGCCTGCAAAGAAGGCGTGGATTGCAATGAATCGAGAACGAGGGCGAGCGATATGAGGTACCAGTATGTTTGAAGTCACTGAGGTAAGTAGCGAGTTCGATGCCAAGATCCAGCAGAAGATAGACACTAAGACCAAGCCACTGGGCGCCTTGGGCGCGCTCGAAACCCTGGCGATGACTATCGCCCGGGTGCTGGGGCCAGACAAGCCGCAAATAACCAAACCAACCCTCTTGGTGTTTGCCGGCGATCACGGCATCGCCGCCTCCGGCGTCTCCATCGCGCCTAGCGAGGTGACCACCCAGATGGTGATGAATTTCCTCAAGGGCGGCGCGGCCATCAATCTGTTCTGTGCCCAGGGGGGGATCACCATGGAGGTGATCGACTGCGGCATCGCCCAGGAGATCCATGATCAGCCCAAGCTTATCAATCACAGGTTGGGGGCGGGCACAGGTGCGATTCATCGCGAGCCCGCCATGACATTGGGTGCGGTCAAGCAGGGCTTCGCCATGGCCAGGGAGCGAGTCGCGCTGCATCAGGGCCGCGGCTGTAACCTTATAGCCTTCGGCGAGATGGGCATAGGCAACACCAGCTCGGCGGCGGCCATCATGGCGGCGCTGATGGGGCGCGAGGCGGTCGAGTGTGTCGGTCGGGGCACAGGCATAGATGCCGCCACCCTGGCACGCAAACAGCTGCTGGTGGAGCAGGCGCTGTTTTTGCACCGTGAGCAACTGGGAGATCCCTATGGTGTATTGGCCTGTCTGGGTGGCTTCGAGATAGTGCAGATGACCGGCGCCATATTGGCGGCGGCAGAGCTGAAGATGCTGGTGTTGATCGACGGCTTCATCGCCACGGCGGCGGCCCTGGCGGCGGTGACCATAGCGCCCCACGCCCGGGACTATATGATCTTCGCCCACGAGTCCGGCGAGCGCGGTCACAAACTGATGCTGGAGCATCTCAATGCCCAGCCGCTCTTGTCTCTCGGGCTGCGTCTCGGTGAGGGGACCGGGGCGGCGCTGGCTGTGCCTCTGGTGCAGGCGGCGGCCACGTTTTACAACGAGATGGCCTCCCTCGAAGAGATGGGCATTTCGATTTAGCGGCAATCACAATCTAAGGAACCAAAAGGGAAAGCGCGAAGATGTTTGCCAGAGAGTTAAACCTGTTTTTTATCGCCATGGGCTTCTTTACCCGGATCCCCATGCCTGCATGGGTGGAGGTCGACAATGAGCGGCTCAATCAGGCCAGCCGTTACTTCGCCCTGGTCGGCGTGCTTGTCGGTGGCATCTGCGCCCTGGTCTATAGCCTGGCGACTCAGGTATTGCCCATCAGCGTCGCCATCCTACTCGCCATGGTGGCCGGGCTGCTGCTCACCGGTGGCTTCCACGAGGATGGCCTGGCGGATACCGCCGACGGATTCGGTGGTGGCTGGCAGGTGCAGGATAAGCTCACCATAATGAAAGACTCGCGTGTCGGCACCTATGGCGTGCTCGCCCTGGTGATTAGCCTGCTGTTCAAGTTTGTGCTGCTCAGTGAGATCGCCCTGTTCGATGGCGATCTTGTGATGGCAGCCTTGGTGGTGGGCCACTGCCTGAGCCGTATGGTAGCGGCCTCCTTAATCTTCACCGAGACCTATGTACGGGATGACGACAGCAGCAAGAGCAAACCCCTGGCCCAGTCGCAGACCCCAAATGAGCTGGGCATTTTGCTGCTGACCGGCGTCCTCACCCTCTGGCTCAGCGGTATCGCCTCGGCGCTCTCGCTCTGTTTGGTGTTGCTGGCGGCGCGCCAGCTGCTGGTACGCAGTTATCGTCGTCAGATCGGCGGCTACACTGGCGACGTGCTGGGGGCGACCCAGCAGGTGATCGAGCTGCTCTGTTACCTGTTTATCCTGGTGATCAGCCTATGATGCACCTGGTTCTAGGCGGCGCCCGCAGCGGTAAGTCTCGCCATGGCCTTTCCCTCGTGGCCGATTATGTGGCCAAGGGTTATGAGTGCCTGTTTGTGGCCACTGCCCAGGGGCTGGATGAGGAGATGCGCGCGCGTATCGCCCGCCACCAGGATGAGCGCCGTGAGGATGGTTTGCCCTGGCAGACCCTGGAGTGTCCGCTACACTTGAGTGCCTGTATCGAAACTCACGCCAGGGAGAAGCGGGTGATCTTAGTCGATTGCCTCACCCTTTGGCTCACCAATCAGCTACTCGAGGGCGATGACTGGCCGAGCGCTAAGGCGGCGCTGCTGCGAGCCTTGGAAACTGCGCCAGGAGCTGTCGTGCTGATCAGCAATGAGGTGGGCTGCGGCGTGGTACCGGCCGACCCCTTGAGTCGCCGCTACGTCGACGAGGCGGGCTGGTTGCATCAGGCGATCGCTCAGCGAGCCCAGCAGGTGGTCTTGGTCATCGCCGGTCTGCCGCTGATCCTCAAGGATGAGACGAGCCAGGGCGCCAAGGAATAGGAAGAGAAGCCGATGACACCAGATAACTTAAGTAATCAGCCCAACCAGAGTAAACAGAGCAAGCAGGACAATAGCAATCAAGGGGCGAGTGGCAATATCTTGATGGTGCAGGGCACCACCTCGGATGCGGGTAAGAGCACCCTGGTGGCGGGCCTGTGCCGCTACTTCGCCCGTCAGGGGCGCAGGGTGGCGCCCTTCAAGCCGCAGAATATGGCGCTCAACAGCGCGGTGACCCTTGACGGCGGTGAGATAGGCCGCGCCCAGGCGCTGCAGGCCGAGGCCTGTTATCTTGCGCCCCACACAGACTTTAATCCCATATTGCTTAAACCTAACTCGGACACCAGCTCCCAGGTGATAGTCCAGGGCAAGGCCCTGTCCCACATGGAGGCCCAGACCTATTTTGGCAAAGACAGCCAGGGTTATCGCACCAAGGCGATGGCGGCTGTGCTGGACTCGCTGTCACGCCTGGAGCAGCAGTATGAGCTGATCCTGGTGGAAGGGGCGGGCAGCCCGGCGGAGATCAACCTGCGCGAGGGCGATATCGCCAACATGGGCTTCGCCGAGGCGGTGGACTGCCCGGTGATCCTGATCGCCGACATCGACAAGGGCGGGGTGTTCGCCCATATCGTCGGCACCCTGGCACTGTTGTCAGCATCCGAGCAGGCCAGAGTCAGAGGCGTGGTGATCAATCGTTTTCGCGGCGACATCTCTTTGCTTAAGCCTGGTCTGGATTGGCTGGAGGCCGAGATAGACAAGCCCGTGCTGGGCGTCTTGCCCTACCTTAACGATCTGCATCTGGAGGCCGAGGATGCCCTGGATGTCCGTCAGGTGAGCAGTGGCAACGCCCGCTTTAGGGTCTTGGTGCTGGTCTTCCCGCGCATCAGCAATCACACAGATTTCGATCCCCTCAGGCTGCACCCAGACATAGACTTTCGCTATCAACAGGTAAACGAGGCCTACGACGGTCAGGCAATTGATGCCGATCTCATCATACTGCCCGGCAGCAAGAGTGTGCGTCAGGATCTGGCCACCATGATCGAACAGGGCTGGGATCGCGCCCTTAAGCGCCACCTGAGATATGGCGGCAAGGTGATAGGTATCTGTGGTGGTTATCAGATGTTGGGGCTGGCCATCGAAGATCCCCAAGGGGTCGAGGGCGAGGCTGGCGACAGCGATGGCCTGGGGCTACTGCCCATAGTCACAGAGCTGACCCCAAACAAGCGTCTGGCTCAGGTTAAAGGCACGATAAAACTGGCGGGTGAGCGCGCAAGCATATCAGGCTATGAGATCCACTGTGGCCGCTCCAAGGTGTTGTCAAAGGCGACCAAGCCCCTTGTCCTAGAGAGTGACGAGGGCAATCGGTTTAACGAGGGCTGTTTGTCCAATGATGGCCAGATCCTGGGCAGCTATCTGCATGGTCTGTTCGACAGCTCGGAGGCCTGTGCGCTGCTCCTTAGCTGGGCCGGGCTTAGCAGTGCGGCCGCCGTCGATCCCGAGGCGATCAAACAGGCACAGTTAGATCGCCTGGCCGATACCCTGGCCGAGCATCTGGACATGGCGAGGCTGAGCGCCATCCTCGCCGAGACGCCACTGAGGCGCCCAAACAAGAATAATTAATGAGAGGAGAGAAGATGAGCGCGGATAAGCAGGCGGAAAACCAAGCGGAAAATCATAAGGCCGAGCGTCATAAGGCGCGCCAGCAGAAGGTGAAGGAGGCGGTAGACGCCAAGATCGCCAAGGCCCAGACAGAAAAGGGCGTGCTGCTGGTGATGACGGGCAACGGCAAGGGCAAGACCACGGCGGGTTTCGGTAACATCACCCGCGCCGTCGGTCATGGCAAGAAAGCCGCCGTGGTGCAATTTATCAAGGGCAACTGGCCCTGCGGCGAGCGCGCAGTGCTGGAGAAGGTGGGGGTCGAGTTTCATGTGATGGCCACCGGATTTACCTGGGAGACCCAGGACAGAGAGAAGGATACCCTGGCGGCGCTGAGCGCCTGGGAGGCGGCCGAGACCCTGCTGAGTGACGACACCATAGACATAGTGCTGCTGGATGAACTCACCTACATGGTGAGCTATCACTATCTGGATCTGGACAGGGTGCTGACGGCACTTAAGAACCGTCCGCCCATGCAGCATGTGATTGTCACGGGACGAGCCTGTCACAGGGCGATTTTGGAGCTTGCGGATACGGTGAGTGAGGTGCAGCCCATAAAGCATGCATTTGATCACGGCGTTAAAGCCCAGCTCGGTTTCGACTACTGATTTCTGCCTGTTTGCTCCTGTGGCGGTATTGTCTGCGCCGGCTCACCCAATCACATACTCATGTATGCTCATGGGCTGAGCCAGCTTGACGGCTTAGCCACAGAAGCGAACAGTTTGAAATGACGGATATGGGCTTCATGA
>NZ_LVDJ01000002.1:0-47425 GCF_007636505.1 Shewanella sp. KCT | reverse complement strand
CCAATCACATACTCATGTATGCTCATGGGCTGAGCCAGCTTGACGGCTTAGCCACAGAAGCGAACAGTTTGAAATGACGGATATGGGCTTCATGATGCAATTTAGATTTTTCTTTGAGCTCACCACGGCGGGGTTATTGTCTTCATTTCTACTGCCAATTACATGATCATGTATGCGATTGAGTCTGCTGTAGCTTAAAGACGGAGATGATGAGTTACTTGTCTATATATATGAGAACATTTTTATTAACTTGGCCAGCTTATCAAATGTTAGAGTGAGCAAGTCTTATAAACGCTAGAAAAATTATCCGAAGGAGTTAGGGGTTGAGATGAAGATAAAATTTGTTGCACTATTAATATCCCTCACGACCTTTGTTTCTCAGGCTGGTCAATTGCTCGATTATCACGGAAAGGTCTCAGTATACGCCAAGAGCCAAGATCGTCTCGCGCTACATAGCCACTATAGATATTATGATAAGGATATAAATGATTTAAAAGATGTCTCATATCTTGAACTATATGATGGTAATAGTTTAGGTCTTACTCCTTTTTATCAAGAAAGCTCACCAAGGTTTCTCGCATTGACTTGGACTACAAATGGGGAATATCTCATTGGTATGTCAACGCATAGTCAAGCAGATAATTATTTGTCGGTGTATTCAAATGCTGGTATTCCATTGAGAACATTTAGCATAGATTGTTCCTTCTGGTTTGACGAATCAAAAGAAAAAGAGCTTGAAAATAAATCACAAATTTTCATTGGTATGTTAGGTGCGTTTTGCGATACAACGCCTGAATTATTCTACATGCTTACTGATATCAATTCATTTAAGGCTATTTATTTAGGGGGAGGCGTTAATGCCGTTGGGAGTTGCATTCGAGAAGATTGTGTCGTCTTACCTTTAGATGAAAGAAAACAGGAAAGTTTTATGACCCTATATGAATTACGAGATAAGTATAAGCTCAATAAATTTTAGATTCGTATTACATATTAATGTTTTTGGGGTTTATGTCTATAAAAGTAGTGTGGACGGCGTGAGTAAATATGAGGTGAAGTTAAGTGAAGGCGATGTACTGTACTCTGTATATTTTGACTCAGCAATGGAATTTGAAGAGTGTGAAGGGGAAAGAGGGCTAAAACCTTAGAATCATTATTTGACGGCTGAGCTGCCTTTGTTAGAAAAATGCGCAGTCCGCTCAGGTATCTCGATATTTGTAACATAAGGGAAGAAGAAAGAATGAAGATAAGGGTTAGGCTGTGGCTGTTGTTGGCCTTATTGCTGTGTGTGCCTGGGCTGAAGGCGGCGCCGGCGAAGCGGATCATCGCCCTGTCGCCCCATGGGGTGGAGATGCTGTTTAGCATAGGGGCGGGGGACAGTGTAGTCGCGACCACAGATCACGCCGATTTTCCCGATGCGGCCAAGGCGATCCCGCGGATCGGCGGCTACTACGGCATACAGATAGAGAAAGTTATCGAGCTCGACCCGGATCTGATTGTCATCTGGGGCGGCGGCAACAAGCGCGAGGATATCGAGCGCCTGACCCAGTTGGGTTATCCCATCTATAACAGCGACCCTAAGACGTTGGAGGCGGTGGCTGACGATCTGCTGGCGCTGGGCAAGCTGACCGGCAAGGAGCGCGAAGCGGAGCGGGTGGCCGAGCAGTACCTTATCGGCCTTAAGGCGCTCAGTAAGGAGAACCGGGCCAAGGCGGCGGTGCGGGTCTTCTATCAGCTCTGGTCCGTGCCCCTGATGACGGTGGCCGAGGGCAGCTGGATTGAGCAGATCATCCAGGTCTGCCACGGCGAGAATGTGTTTAGCGACGCGGGTAACGAGTATCCCCAGGTGAGCCTGGAGGCCGTGTTGCTCAAGCAACCTCAGGTGATTCTGCAGAGTCAGGATGAGGGCAATGTGCGCGGCATCGACTGGTCTGCCTGGCAGGAGATCCCGGCGGTGAAGCAGCGCCACATCTATCAACTGGATGCCGACCTCTTGCATCGGGCGACTCCAAGGGCCATCTTAGGGATTGAATCTTTGTGCAAGGCCCTGGACAAGGCGAGATAAACACAAACTAAAATTAAAACTAAAGCTAAAACAATGCGCTAAACAAAAAGGAGATAAATGATGACTATGCTACTGGCCTGCCTACTCTTTGCCATGTTGCTTCCCTACCTGGCCAAGGTGCCCGTGGCCATGGCGATGGCCAAGCAGGGCGGCTATGACAACGCCTACCCCAGAAGCCAGCAGGCGCAGCTGACCGGCTTCGGCGCCCGCGCCTTAGCGGCGCACCAGAACGCCTTCGAGTCCCTGCTGATCTTCGCCGTGGCGGCGCTGACAGTGATCGCACGGGACAAGGTCGACGATACGGTTGGTCTGTTAGCTCTGGTACATGTGCTGGCAAGATGTGCCTATCATCTCCTCTACCTGCTGGATAAGAGTACGCTGCGTTCGCTTTCCTGGTTTGTGGCCATCATCGCCGCCTTCTCCATCTTCGCCCGGGCGTTTTAACTCCTTCCTTAATGCCCACTCAGTGGGTTTGTTATGAGCGTAGCCCTTTACCCTCAGTGGTTGGGGCTGTCGCTTACTAATTCGCTAACCTTCCAAGTGTTTTAACGATCTTTCCTCGCTTTATCATGTATGCCTGCGTTCTAAATGTCCGTGCTTTCTCCTATGTCCGTATTTTCTCGTCTGTCCGGCTTTCCTCATATGCGGACACTCGGGGAAATGATCGGACACTTTTGCGGGTGTCCGCGGACACTTTTATGGGAGGTCTAGCGGACGTATTTATCTAAGTTATTGAAAATTAGCAAATATAAAAGTTGGCACGGCAATTGTAATCCTAATGGGCAGAAATCGACTCGGTCGAGTAACGGACACTGTTAGGGATAAACAATGATTAAAGATACCAGCGCACAAGATAAGCAAGTTGCCCCCAGCCTGGGACGTCGCATCAAATGGCCTGTCACTATCGGCGCAGGCGTACTCCTGGTCTCTGGTCTGGTGTGGGCCAGCGTCAGTGGCAGCAGCGTGAGCGAGTCTATCGACCGTAGCGAGCTGCGTTTTGCCACTCTGGAGCGCGGCACCTTAGTGCGTGATATCGCCTCTACCGGCAAGATAGTCGCCGCCAACGCCCCTATCCTCTACGCTCCAGAGAAGGGCACAGTGACCCTAATCGCCAACCCGGGTGACAAGGTAGAGCAGGGCCAGGTGGTTGCCACCATAGAGAGCCACAGCCTGACCAACAACCTCAAGCAGCAACAGGCGCTGCTGGAAGGAATGCAGAGCAGCCTGGAGCGTGCCCGTCTCGACGCCCGTCGCGATCAGCTCAAGGCGATCCAGACCCTGGACATGGCCAAGGTGGATCTCGAGGCGGCGGATCGCGAGAGTCGCCGTGGCGACCAGCTGATCGAGTCCAGCCTGATCTCCAAGATAGATTATGAGAAGAGCAAGGATGAGCTGCATAAGGCCAAGCTGCTCTACGCTCACGCCCAGCAGGAAGCCGAGCTGATGAAAGATACCCTCAGCTTCGAGCTGAAAAACAAGGCCTCAGAGGTGGATCGTCAGGCCCTGGTGGTCGCCGAGCTTGAACGTCAGGTGGCGGCGCTGAATATCACGGCCCCCGTCGGCGGCATCATAGGTAACTGGCTGACGGAGCAGAAGGCCCGTATCGGCCAGAGCCAGCCCATATTGACAGTAGTGGACCTGAGCGCCTTCGAGGCCGAGCTGGCGGTGCCTGAATCCTACGCCGACGAGCTGGGGATTGGCATGGATGTGGAGCTTAATTTCGGCGGCCAGCTGGTGATGGGTAAGCTGTCGGCCATCTCTCCCGAGGTGCGCAACCGTGAGGTGACTACCCGAGTGCGCTTCGAGCAGCAAGCTGCACTGCACCTGCGTCAGAACCAGCGTCTGTCGGCCCGCGTCTTACTGGAAAATCGTCCCGACGTGCTCATGGTCAAGCGTGGCCCCTTCGTCAACAGTGGCGGCGGCACCCTGGTCTATGCCGTCAAGAACGACCTGGCCGAGCGCACCGAGATCCAACTGGGTGCCCGCAGCATGAGCCACATAGAGGTGGTCTCGGGCGGCGAGGTCGGTGACCAGTGGATCATCTCCTCCACCGACGCCTTTAAGAACGCCGAACAAGTATTGATCCGCTAAGGAGCGAAGCGATGAAGACCCTGATGATAAAGCTACACCCAGAACGAGTGGTCGCAGGACTGGCGCTATTGCTCCTGCTGGTGGCGACTCAGGTCTATACCCAGGATGCCTCAGACTGGTTTCTGCTCGGGCTCAACATTATTGAAGCGACCGGCTTGCATGGGCAGGCAGTCGATAGTAACCAACTTCCCGACGTCGCCAGAGTTGGCGGTGATTTAACTCAATGGTTATTGGCCCGATTGTCCTAGTTAGTCCGGGCATAGGCGCAATAACAAACTGAATAACGCGATACAAAAACAAAGGAAACAACCCATGTTAACGATGAAAAATATCAACAAGGTGTTTAAAACGGATTTGGTGGAAACCCATGCGTTACGGGATTTCAATCTCGAGGTTAAGGAAGGTGAGTTTGTCGCCGTCACCGGGCCGTCTGGTTCGGGCAAGACCACCTTTCTCAACATCGCCGGCCTGTTAGAGGGCTTTACCAACGGCGAATATCATCTGGACGATGTCAACATCTCTAACCTTAGCGATAACAAGGCAGCCGCCATTCGCAACGAGAAGATAGGCTTTATCTTTCAGGGCTTTAACCTGATCCCCGACCTTAACCTGGCGGAGAATGTCGAGGTGCCATTGCGCTACCGCGGCTTCAACGCCAAGGAGCGTCAGCGCCGCGTGAAGGCTGCGCTGGAGCAAGTGGGTCTTGGGGCGCGTATGAAGCATCTGCCATCACAACTTTCCGGTGGTCAGCAGCAGCGTGTGGCGATTGCCCGCGCCCTGGCTGGCGAACCAAGATTTCTCCTCGCCGACGAGCCAACAGGTAACTTGGACAGCCTGATGGCTCGTCAGGTGATGGAGCTTTTAGAAGAGATCAACAAGGCGGGCACCACCATCATCATGGTGACTCACGATCCCGAATTGGCGCGCCGCGCCCAGCGCAACATTCAGATCGTCGACGGTCAGGTGTGTGACTTCACCCTGTACCAGGGCGGTCAGTCGCACCTGGTCGATACGGCCGAAAAAGTGGCCAGCTAAGGAGAGTAAGCATGTTTCTATATTACGTCGATCTAGCCTGGCGCAGCATACGCAAGACGCCGATTCTGTCACTGCTCATGGTGCTGGCCATCTCTGTGGGGATAGGCATCACCATCACTACGCTGAACGTCTACAGCATGATGGCCTATAACCCGGCCGGCGAGCGCTCGGAGCAGCTTAACGCGATCCAGCTCTGGTCACAGGGCCCGGATTCCTGGGACGACTTTCATCGCCTGATCACCTATCAGGATGCGATGAACCTGCGTAAGGGCAATGTGGCCCCAGCCCAGGCGGCCATGTTCCGTAGTGGCATGGCGGTGCAGACAGACGATCCTGAGGTGTTGCCAAGGTTGCAGGGCATCAGGGTAACGGATGGCGACTTCTTCAAGATGTTTGAGGTGCCCTTTGTCTATGGCAATCGCTGGGACAAGGCGGTGGATCTCGACCCTGCCTATCAGGCGGTGATCGGCGAGAAGCTTAACCAGAAGCTGTTTGGCGGTGAGAATAGCGTCGGCAAGACCATCTACCTCAACCGTAAGCCCTATCAGGTGGTGGGTGTGATCGGCGACTGGAATCCTCAGCCTAAGTATTACGATCCGACCAGTGGCGCCTTCGCCAAATCGGAGCAGATCTATATTCCATTTTCGCTGGCGGCAAACGAGGAGTTTAGCGTCTGGGGCAACTCATCGGGTTGGAAACATGAGCCGATGAACAACTATCAGGACAGGTTGAATTCGGAGAAGGTGTGGCTGGAGTACTGGACCTATCTGCCGACGCCTGAAGATCGCGCCGCTTATAAGAACTATCTGGCCAACTATGTGGAACAGCAGAAGGAGCTGGGCCGTTTCACCGATAACAAGTCACCTGTCGACTCTGTGCTCATGTCAAATGTCGACGGCTGGTTGGAGCGAAGCCATGTGGTGCCTGAAGATAACAAGATTCTGGTGGGACTGAGCGCCCTGTTCCTCAGCGTCTGCCTGATCAATATTCTCGGCCTGATGCTGACCAAGTTTCTCAAGCGTGCGCCCGAGGTGGGTGTCAGACGTGCCATCGGCGCCAGCCGGGGCCAGATCTTCTCTCAGTACATGGTGGAAGTGGGCGTCATCGGCCTGTTTGGTGGCCTGGTGGGACTGCTATGGGCCTGGGGCGCGCTCTACGCCCTGTCGGCACGCTTCGGTGTCTCCGAGGGACTGACCCATCTTTCCATGAGCATGTGGTTGATCACCCCAACCATCGCCGTGGGCACCGCGTTGCTGGCTGGGCTCTATCCTGCCTGGGTGGTATGCCGCACTAAACCAAGTGTCTACTTGAAGAGCCAATAAGGGATTGAAAATGCTTAACATTAAACCAATTTTTAACAGTTTGCTCCGCAGTAAGAGTGGCCCGGTATTGCTACTGGTGCAGATTATTCTGTCAGTGGCCATAGTCGCCAACGCCAGCTTTATCATCCATGAGCGTCTCGAGATGATGCAACGTGACTCTGGGATTAATGAAGAGGAGGTGTTGACCTTCAGTGTGTTTAACTTCGATCCCAGCATAGATGGCGAACAGCAGAACAAGATAGATCAACAGATCCTGCGCGGTTTGCCTAACGTGCAGGCTGCCACCTCCACTAACATGTTGCCCCTGAGTGGCAGTGGTTGGTCGAGCACCCTTAATCTGGGACCAGATCCTGAGACGGCCAAGTCGACACCACAGTTTGCCATGTACCTGGGCACAGAGCATACCGTTAAGACACTTGGGCTCAAGCTCATCGAAGGACGCAACTTCTACGCCGATGAGATCAATAAGAGCGTCAACGATCCCGGTAAGCTGGCGATCATCTCCAAGGCGTTTGGTGAGGCGGTATGGCCGGGTGAGTCGGCCATCGGCAAGTTGCTCTATGTGGATGATGAGCAGCTTGAGGTGATCGGCGTGGTGGAGAAGTTTCAGGGCGCCTGGGTCGACAGCGACGAGCTGGAATATAGTGTGATCCACAACGTCGATTTTGCGGGTTATAGCTATATGGTGCGTGCGGAGCCCGGCCAGCATGAGGCGCTTAAGGATGCCATCACCAAGGCCTTGATGAAGGAGAATCCAAACCGGGTGATCGACGATTTTCAGTCTGTCGCCGAGGTGAAGAAGCGCTCCTACCGGGATCACGAGCTAATGATAACAGTGCTCTCCATGATGGTGGTCCTGCTTTTGTTGATCACTAGCCTGGGTCTGACAGGTATGGTGATGTTCAACATCCAGCGCCGCACCAAGCAGATAGGCACTCGCCGCGCTCTGGGCGCGACCAAGGGGGATATCCTCAGCCTCTTCCTGGTGGAGAACTACCTCATCTGTCTCTCGGGTGGCGTATTAGGGGCCAGCCTGGCGGTGCTGCTGGGGCAGCAGCTGATGAAGTACTATGATCTGCCGCAGCTCAACCTGCTCTACCCGCTCATGACGGTAGTAGGTATGATGCTGGTGACCACAGTGGCCGTGGTACTGCCGGCGCGCAAGGCGGCGAACATCTCGCCTGCCATGGCGACCCGCAGCGTCTAAGCCTGGTCTTTAACCCTGGGCGCTAAACAAGAGACACCGAAAGCGTTTGCCCTTTTCATCGGCGGCGCTTTCGGTTAGTTTGTTGCTCTGCAAGTAAAAAGTTAATAAGAATATATGGATACGATTCTCATCGTCGACGACAATCAGGCGGTATGCAGCGCGCTCTCCCTGATGCTCGAACTCAATGGATTTAAGACCCTAACTTGTTTCTCCCCGGAGGAGGCACTGGGCCTGGTGGCCGAGCAGGAGATCGCCCTGGTGATCCAGGACATGAACTTCACCCAGGACACCACCTCGGGCGAGGAGGGCAAGCGCCTGTTCTACGATATCCGCGCCAGTCAGCCGCAGCTACCCATCATACTCCTGACCGCCTGGACCCAACTGGAGCTGGCGGTGGAGCTGGTGAAGGAGGGGGCTGCCGACTACATGGGCAAGCCCTGGGACGATGATAAGCTGCTTAACAGCGTCAACAACCTTATTTCCCTCCACGCCCTGTCGCGTCAGAATTCGCAGCTGGCGCGCTCCGAGCACCAGCGGATGTCGGCGATCAAGGATGCCGATCTGTGCGGCATCGTCTTCGGTAGCGGCGCCATGCAGCGCTGTATCGATCTGGCGCTGCAAATAGCCAAGTCCGACGTATCCGTGTTGATCACTGACCCCAACGGCGCCGGTAAGGACAAGCTGGCGGACATACTGCACGCCAACTCCCCCCTCAAGCATAAGCCCTTCATCAAGGTTAATATCGGCGCACTGCCGATGGAGCTGCTGGAGGCCGAGCTGTTTGGCGCCGAGGCGGGTGCCTTCACCGGCGCCAACAAGGCCCGCATCGGTCGTTTCGAGGCGGCCGACGGTGGCACCCTGTTTCTCGACGAGATAGGCAATCTGCCGCTGTCGGGTCAGGTGAAGCTGCTGCGGGTGTTGCAGACCGGCGAGTTTGAGCGCCTGGGCAGCCATCAGACCCGTAAGGTCAAGGTGCGGGTGATCAGCGCTACCAATGCGGATCTCGCCGAGGATATCGCCAGTGGTCGTTTCCGCGAGGATCTCTTCTATCGCCTCAATGTGATCGAGCTGGCCTTGCCGCCCCTCAATCAGCGTCAGGACGATATCCTGCCCCTGGTGAATCACTTCATCGGTCAGGACTTTAGCCTGAGTAAGCCCACCCAGCAGGCGCTGGTGAGCTACCCTTGGCCGGGCAATGTGCGCGAGCTGGAGAACGCCTGTAAGCGGGCGGTGATCCTGGCCGCCAGCCCCATGCTGACTATGGCTGATTTTGGTTTAAAGCCTGTGAGTGGTTTAAAGCCCGTTAGCGGCTTAAATCCTGTGAGTGGCGCACCGGCTGTCGCGGCAAACAAGATCGCGCCGCAGGTGAGTCACTCACCTGTTAACCAAGATCAAAAGGCTACCGATGAAGTAGCGTTAGATGTGCCTGAGGCAGTTGAGACCAGTCGCGGTGAGCCGACTGGGGCCGATATCGAGTTGGCCCTGGCGGAGCATAATGGGGTGATCGCCCGGGTGGCCAAGTCCCTGGGGCTGAGCCGTCAGGCGCTCTATCGCCGCATGGAAAAATTTGGGATCGAGAAATAATGCCGACGCTGCGCACTAAGCTCATCTGGGGCAATGTGATTGTCAGTCAGCTGGCGCTGGCTCTGTTCATCCTGCTACTCAAGATGCTGGCGCCCGCGCTGTATCAGGCGGTGGCGCCCGAGCTGATAGTCGCCTGCCTGCTGCTGTCCGGCGGCTTTGCCTGGCTGCTCAGCCGCTGGCTCACCCGAGGGCTGTCGACCAGCCTTAAGGCGCTGGAGGTGGGGCTGCTCAACATCAAAGACAATGATTTCAGCGTGAATATTCCTGTGACGGGCGACAGCCAGCTCAAGGCGCTGGCCAGCCTGTTTAACGAGTCGGCGGCCGTGCTGCGCCGCGAGCGTCAGTATATCTATCAGCGTGAGCTGCTGCTGGATAAGGTGATTCAAAGTTCGCCTAACGTCATGGTGCTGCTCGATGATCGCCAGCGCATCATCTACGCCAACGACGCCGCCCGCCACCTGTTTGCCCAGGGGGCGCGTATCGAGGGCAGCATGTTAGATGAGTTGCTGAACGGCGTCAGCGAGGAGCTGGCCGGTGCGGTCAACAATCCCAAGGGTGGGCTATTTACCCTGGCGAGCATGGAGGAGGGCGGCGAAGATGAGACCTGGCATCTCTCCCGTGGACGCTTCCTGCTCAACGGTCAGTATCACCATCTCATTCTGCTCAAGCAGATGACCCGTGAGCTGAACCGTCAGGAGGTGGAAGTGTGGAAGAAGGTGATCCGCATCATCAGCCACGAGCTCAACAACTCGGTGGCGCCCATCGCTTCTATGGTCAATTCGGGCCGCAAGCTCACCGAGCCGCTGGATGACCCTAAGCTTAAGCTGATCTTCGACACCATAGAGGACAGGACCAGCCATCTGAGCCAGTTTATCTTCAATTATGCCCGCTTCGCCAAGCTGCCCCTGCCCAAGAAGAGCGAGGTGGATTGGCACAAGTTGGTGACTCAACTGGCCGAGCATTTCCGCTTCAGTCTGGTGGGTGAGCTGCCCCGGCGCTGCGGTTATTTTGACCTGATTCAGCTGGAGCAGGTGCTGCTGAACCTACTCAAGAACGCCCACGAGTCGGGCTCTCCCGAGGCGTCGGTAAGCCTAAGCGTCAGGGAGCAAGGCCTGGCCGATGGCAGCGACGGGGTGACTATCGAGATAACCGATGAGGGTAGCGGCATGTCGCCGGAGGTATTGACCCAGGCGCTGCTGCCTTTCTATTCCACCAAGCAGTCGGGTACAGGCCTTGGCCTGCCTTTGTGTAGGGAGATCATCGAGGCCCATGACGGCCGTATCAGTCTGCATAACCGCGAGCACAAGGGGCTGCTGGTGCGGATCTGGCTGCCCTATGATCAGGCTCAGCAGCTCGGGCAGGCAAGCGCCTAGACAAGCTGCTTAAACAAGAATTTTAGAGACAAAAACACCGCCAACTGGCGGTGTTTTTTATCTGGCAAAGCAGTGTACTAACGCTGTTAGTCTTCCACCTGCCATTCTATGGTTTCGCCGGCGCGGATAGGTACTACACCTGTGTCACCCAGCGGATAGGTGGCGGGCACTTCCCAGCTGCGTTTCACTAGTGTGATGCTGTCAGTGTTGCGCGGCAGACCGTAGAAGTCAGGGCCGTTGAAGCTGGCGAAGGCCTCTAATTTGTCTAAAGCGCCCACCGACTCGAACGCCTCGGCGTAGAGCTCGATGGCGGCGTGGGCCGTATAAGAACCGGCGCAGCCACAGGCGGCCTCTTTACGATCCTTGGCGTGGGGCGCCGAATCTGTGCCCAGGAAGAACTTCTTGCTACCGCTGGCCGCAGCCGCCAGCAGGGCCTGCTGATGGGTGTTGCGCTTCAGGATAGGCAGGCAGTAGAAGTGAGGACGAATACCACCGGCCAGCATATGGTTACGGTTGTAGAGCAGGTGATGGGCCGTGATGGTGGCGGCCACGTTGTCGGAGGCGCCCATGACGAAATCCACCGCATCTTTGGTGGTGATATGTTCCAGCACTATCTTGAGTGAGGGGAAGTCGGCAACCACCTGCTTGAGGGTATTGTTGATGAAGGTGGCCTCGCGATCGAAGATGTCGATGCTCGAATCTGTCACTTCGCCATGTACCAGGAAGAGCATGCCCACTTCCTGCATCGCCTCCAGCACAGGGTAGATGTTCTTCACATCTGTCACACCCGAGTCTGAGTTAGTGGTCGCGCCCGCAGGGTAAAGCTTGGCGGCAACCACCTTGCCCGACGCCTTGGCGGCACGGATATCCTCTGCCGTGGTGTTGTCGGTGAGGTAGAGCACCATCAGCGGCTCGAAGTTGGTGGTGCAGACCGCCTTGATGCGCTCATAGTAGGCCAGTGCCGAATCGACATTGGTGGCCGGTGGCACCAGGTTAGGCATGATGATGGCACGGCCCATGTAGCGGCCAGTGTCTCTTACGGTATCGGTCAGCACGTCACCATCGCGTAGGTGAACATGCCAGTCGTCGGGTCGGGTTATGGTTAATTTGGTCATCGAGGACTCTTTCTTTTGCGTGGACTGGCTGGATCTTATGTGGCTGGCCAGGGCCTGTAAAGGGCAAACTGAGTTTTATCCTCGGGATAAAGGTGGACAATTTTTAATAAAGTCTTGCTCACTTTGCCATCGAGATCACTGTTTTCACCATTCGCTTAGATTTTTCTAATAAAAGGAATTTGCATGTAATAGCGAATGTAATACACTTTCGGCCAAGGTCTGTTTAGTGCAGTAGGAGAAGCATTGAGATGAAGAAGATACTGATCATTGGCGGCGTCGCGGGTGGCGCATCGGCGGCGGCAAGGGCGCGTAGACTCAGCGAAACTGCTGAAATCATTATGTTTGAGCGCGGCGAGTATGTTTCTTTTGCCAACTGTGGCCTGCCTTATCATATCAGTGGTGAGATCCCTCAGCGCAGCGCCTTAGTACTGCAGACGCCAGAGAGCTTCAAGGCCAGATTCAATGTCGAAGTGCGGGTTAAGCATGAGGTGGTCGCCATAGATCGCGCCGCCAAGTTGGTGACCGTCAGACGACTGCTCGATGGCAGCGAATACCAGGAAAGCTATGACACCCTGCTGCTCAGCCCCGGTGCGGCGCCAATCGTGCCGCCGATCCCGGGTGTGGATAACCCACTCACCCACTCCCTGCGCAACATTCCCGACATGGATAGGATCCTGCAGACGATCCAGATGAACAATGTCGAGCATGCCACTGTGGTTGGTGGCGGCTTTATCGGCCTGGAGATGATGGAGTCACTGCATCATCTGGGGATCAAGACCACACTACTTGAGCTTGCCGATCAGGTGATGACGCCTGTGGATCGCGAGATGGCAGGCTTTGCTCATCAGGCAATCCGTGACCAGGGCGTGGATCTGCGTCTGGCTACGGCCCTGTCAGAGGTGAGCTACCAGGTGCAGACCCATGTGGCCAGTGACGCCGCCGGTGAAGACACGGCCCATCAACACATCAAGGGGCACCTGAGTCTGACTCTGAGCAACGGCGAGCTGCTGGAGACAGATCTTTTGATCATGGCCATCGGCGTGCGCCCCGAGACTCAGCTGGCCCGCGATGCCGGGTTAGCGATTGGCGAGCTTGGTGGCATCAAGGTCAACGCCATGATGCAGACCAGCGATCCCGCCATCTACGCCGTGGGTGACGCCGTCGAAGAGCAAGACTTTGTGACCGGCCAGGCCTGCCTGGTGCCGCTGGCGGGCCCGGCGAACCGACAGGGCCGTATGGCGGCCGACAACATGTTTGGCCGCGAGGAGCAGTATCAGGGCACCCAGGGTACGGCGATCTGTAAGGTGTTCGATCTTGCGGTGGGTGCCACGGGCAAGAACGAGAAGCAGCTCAAGCAATCGGGTATCGCCTTTGAAAAGGTCTATGTGCATACCGCCAGCCACGCCAGCTACTATCCCGGCGCCGAGGTGGTCTCCTTCAAGCTACTGTTCGACCCAGTTAAGGGCACCATCTTAGGCGCACAGGCCGTGGGTAAGGATGGTATCGACAAGCGTATCGATGTGATGGCGGTGGCCCAGCGCGCCGGCATGACGGTTGAGCAGCTACAGCACCTGGAGCTTAGCTATGCGCCGCCCTATGGCAGTGCCAAGGATGTGATCAATCAGGCGGCCTTCGTGGCCAGCAACATCATCAAGGGCGATGCGACGCCGATCCATTTCGACCAGATAGACAATCTCAGTGAAGATCAACTGCTGCTGGATGTGCGTAACCCTGGCGAGCTGAAGAATGGCGGCCTGGAAGGCGCGGTTAACATTCCCGTGGATGAGCTGCGCGATCGCATGCATGAGCTGCCAAAAGATAAGGAGATCATCATCTTCTGTCAGGTGGGTCTGCGGGGCAACGTGGCCTATCGTCAGCTGGTCAACAATGGTTACCGTGCCCGCAACCTGATCGGCGGCTATCGCACCTACAAGTTCGCCAGCGTGTAAAACGCTTTATTGATAAATGATTTAGTAATCAATAGGCGGGGCGCCTAGCCCCGTCTCTTTCCCTTTGCGACAGATGAAAGAGGTACTCGATGTTTTCATCACTCGCTATCGCCCTGTGCGGTGGTCTCTTGATTGGCTTGGCGGCAAGCCTGCTCCTGGTGGTTAACGGCCGCATCGCCGGTATCAGCGGTATTATTTCTGGCGCCCTGTGGCGCCGCGGCTCGGGCCTGTTTGGCTGGCAGTTCTATTTTCTCGCGGGTTTGCTGCTCAGTGGCCTGCTGCTGGCAGAGCCTTTCAAGGCCTGGCTGGCTATCGAACCTGTGGTGCTGAGTGAACTTGGGATAGCCGCACCGACGCTGCTGCTATCGGCGCTACTGGTTGGACTCGGCTGCAGCCTGGGTAACGGCTGTACCAGTGGCCATGGCATCTGCGGCATAGGCCGTCTGTCGCCGCGCTCCATCGCCGCGACCCTGGTCTTCATGCTGGTGGGCGTCATCGCCGCCGTGCTGCTGAATTAGGAGGGGCCATGCGTAACCTATTTGCCTTACTCTCGGGCCTGTTGTTTGGTGCCGGCCTGCTGCTCTCCGGTCTTGCGGATCCCGCCAAGGTGCTCGCCTTCTTAGATATCAGCGGCGTGGTCAATGGCCATTGGGACCCTAGCCTGATGCTGGTGATGGGCGGCGCCCTTGGAGTCTATCTGCCCGTCTATCTGCTGTGGGTAAAACCTAGGATGGCGCGCAATCAAGGCCCTGTGCTGGACAGCCAATACCATCTGCCCAGCAAGACCCGCATCGATGGGCCGCTCATCGTTGGCGCCGCCCTGTTTGGCCTGGGCTGGGGCATGCTAGGCGTCTGCCCTGGGCCTGCCGTGGTCAATCTGGCGAGCCTGGATCCCATGGCGCTGGCGTTTATGGCGACCATGGTCTTGGGGGCCTACCTGGGACGCCTGATAAGCAGGATGATCGCCCGCAGGCTGCTAGGGCCGGTTGAGGCCTAAGCGGCTTATTTTTATGTAAAAGTGCTTGGCAGCATCACGCTTTGATGCTTAGCTAGTAGGCAGAAGTTAGGCTGGATCTATAAGGCTATTGCTTTAATTCCTGGCATGAGTGATGACAGGAGTGACGGCATGAGTATTAGCATGAGTTCTGGCCAGCTACCCTAGTGGAGGCTGCTATGCACTCGTTTCTGTTTCGACAACCCTTTGCTACGCTGGCGGCGAGTCGGTTTGCTTTTGCATTAGCGATTCCGTTAGCGGCTTTGTTTCAGTTAGGCCTGCACCATGGCTGAGATGTCGCTACCGCTTCTTCTTATCATATTCCTGGCTATCGGCCTGATAGCCGCTGCGGCATGCATGCTTGTTCTTCGCTTTATCCTCAGGAGCCGCGGCGTCGACTTTTCTGCCCTGGAAAATTCTGTCGAGGATGGTCTGCTCCTTATTGACGAGCAGGCGAAGATCTTGGCCCATAACGCCCAGGCCGCAGCCTTGATGAAGGCCGAGGGGAGTGATCTCTCAGGGCTGCCCCTCAGCCTCTGGCTCAAGGATTCCAGCGGCGAGCAGCTGCAGGTGTTCGCCGACCGTCAGCTTGGCACTAGCCTGAACCTAGGCCATGAGATCTTAAGCTTTACCCGCCTGGCCCGTGAGCCCAGAGGGCTGCTGCTCTTGGTGCGTCATCACAACCTGGAACAGGACATTCGCCAGGATATCGCCCGTTATCACCACAGCCAGTATTTCGCCAAGATAGGCACCTGGGACTGGCAGGTGGGCACAGACACCCTCTATTGGTCCGATGCCATCTTCGGCATCTTCGGTTACAAGCTGGGGGAGGTCACCCCTAGCTATGAGTTCTTCTATTCCAGGGTGCACCCCGAAGATCGCGACAAGGTGAAGGCGGGGGAAGCGCGCTGCATAGCCACCGGCGAGAACCATGACGAGGAGTATCGCATCCTCTGGCCCGATGGCTCTGTGCACTGGGTGCGCGAGACGGGCAACCTGGTGAAGGATAGCGATGGCCAGCTGTTGAAGATGGTGGGGGTGGTGCGCGATATTACCCAGGAGAAGGCGCTACACCATAAGCTCGAAAAGATGGCCCACCAGGACCCCTTAACCGGACTGCCCAACCGGCTGCAACTCGAGCTACGCCTGAGTGAGGCGATTCGCTCGGCGTCGCAGTGTGGTGGTCGCCTGGGACTTATCTTCATCGACCTCAATCAGTTTAAGGCGATCAACGATAGCCTGGGGCATCAGGTGGGGGATCGCGTCTTGATGACGGCGGCTACCAGGCTGCAGAGCCTTAAGGGGTCAGAGGATCTGGTGGCCCGCATCGGCGGCGACGAGTTTGTGATGCTTCTGCCTCAGTGGCCAGCTGATAAGCCGTTAGATGAGGAGGCGGCGCGACTTGCTAAGGCGCTGTTTGAGCGATTCGCTGAGCCTGTTATTCAGACCGGCAGGGGAATCGCGGCCAGCATAGGTTTCGCCATCTATCCGGATCATGCCGGACACATGGATGCGCTGCTGCATGTGGCCGATCAGGCCATGTATATCGCCAAGGGGCGTGGCGACAACCAATATCATCTGGGGCCGGATCATCGCATGGATCTCGGCCACCGTCTGGCCCGTTAAACCAAAATAACTATTGACCTGTTAAGGCGATTAGCCTCGGGCGGTTTCCAGTGCCGGGCTAATTGCGGGCTCTGACTGACGACGCAGGAAGAGGGCGTAATACCAAGTCAGTGCCGAGAACCAGGAGATGGTGAGGGTCCAGACATCGTGGGAGATGAAGTGGGCGCCCCTGAGCTGCTGGGCAATGCCGAAGGTGAGCCCCAGCAGCAGACCGAAACCAAGGCCGAACCAACGATAGCGCGGCGCGTAGGCCAGTGCGAAGAAATAGAGCGCCACCCAGGCATAGCCGCCGCTGGAGTGACCGGCAGGGAAACACTGACCCGGCGAGTTGGCATCAAACTGACCCGAGAACAGCGAGAAGTAATCCGCGCGGCCACCGAAGATCTTCAGATGCCAGGGGCAGTCCAGGTGTACGAATGACTTGCCCAGCCTCACCAGCAGTACGCTGCTCAGTACGCTCATGAAGAGAAACACCAGGCCCCTGCGATAGCTGGCCAGGGCGGGTTTCTTATAGCTCAGACCCAGAAGGGTGAGGACGGTGACTCCAAGTAAGATCACTAGATTACGACCGCCGACATGGATCAGATTTTCCGTGACCCAGGCGCCGCGAAGCGGCCAGCCATCGATGCCGCCCTCGAGACGAAACAGCCACTGGCCCAGGGCGATATCCAGATGAAATAGCTCTATCAGGCTGACGGCTAGCAGGAAGCAGACGGCGGGCAGCATGAAATGATAGCGCCAGAAGGCGGGTGAGCTAGCAGTGTCTAATGACTTAGCAATCGACATAGAAAAGTGTCCCATCGGCACCTAAAGTCTGGTGCAAAGATAAAAAATTCAGGCTAGGACAAGAGTCTAGGGGGAGGGGCGTGAATTATATGTGAATTACCCGGCCCCAAGGGTGCGGCCGGTGCCTTGGGGCGGGATTTAGCTGTGGTGCTCAGGTGTAAGATTTAGGTGTGGCGCTTAATTTGTTACTTGGCTTAGCTTGCCAGTCGAATTTGCCAGCTAGTCGCTCTTGCCTACTAGCTGGGCTGGTTGGCGGCGGCCTTGATTGCCTCGGCCAGCGCCAGCACGCCGTTGGTGCGCGATGGGCTCAGCTGACCGCTCAGCCCCAGTTGGTCGAAGTACTCGTGTAGATCTAAGGCGGCTATGGTCTGCTCGTCCTGCCCCTGCACTGCGGTGAGCAGCAGGGCGATCAGTCCCTTGACGATGCGGGCATCGCTGTCGGCCAGGTAGTAGTGTCTGCCGTCTATCTCCTTGTGATAGAGCCAGGCGTTGCTCTCGCAGCCTCTGACCTGGGCCGACTCTTGTCGAAGGGCATCATCCAGCGGCGGCAGGCGTTTACCCAATAGCATGAGGGCGCGGTAGCGCTCCTGCCAGTTGGCGGCCTGGGTGAAGCTTGGCAGTATCTCCTGGGGATCCAGCATTAGGCCGGTAAAGGCCTCAGTGGATGGGCTTAGCTGACTATTACTCATTTGGAACTCGTCTAATTAATACTGTCGCTCGTTAGAGCAAGAGGTCTTTTACCGATTTTAGCGCCTGGATGAAGCGATCGACATCTTCATCATTGCTATAGACGCCGAGGGAGGCGCGGCAGCAGCCTGACAGCCCCAGGGTCTGCATCAGGGGCATGGCGCAGTGATGGCCGCAGCGCACGGCGATCCCCTGTTGATCCAGCAAGATCCCCACATCCTGGTGATGCTCGCCGGTGAGGTTAAAGGCCACGGCGCCGACATTGTCGCGGTGGGCGCCATAGAGGCTGATGCCACCCAATGCCCTAAGCTCATCCTGAAGACGCTTGAGCAGGGCCTGTTCATGGGCCCTGAGTTCGGCGCGGGGCAGGGACTGAATAAAGTCGATGGCGGCCCCCAGACCTATCACCTCGGCGATGGGCGGAGTACCCGCCTCGAGTCGATTGGGCAGGATATTAAATGTGGTGCCTTCGAAGCTCACCTGTTTGATCATCTCGCCGCCGGTAAGTAGGGGATCTAGCTTGTCGAGCGCTTCATAGCGGCCATATAAGATGCCTATACCCGTCGGACCATACATCTTGTGGCCGGAGAAGAGGTAGAAGTCGCAATCCAGGGCCTGCACATCCACCTCGAGATGGGCGATCGCCTGGGCGCCGTCGATAAGCGTGAGTGCGCCTACCGCCTTGGCCTGAGCGATCATCTCTTTAACGGGATTGACCGTACCCAGCACATTGGAGACATGGCTGAGGGCGACGACACGTGGGCCACGTTGCAGTAGCGCTTGATAGGCCGCCTGATCCAGGCGCGCCTCAGGAGTCAACGGGATAGGCTGTATCTCGGCGCCGGTTTGCTTGGCCAGCATCTGCCAGGGCACTATGTTGGCGTGGTGGGCGGCGCTGTCTAACAGGATCAGATCGCCTGCCTTTAGCTGGCTGGCCAGCCCCAGGGCCACCAGGTTGATCCCCTCTGTGGTGCCATGGGTAAAGATGATCTCTTCGCGGCGGTTTGCCTTAATGAATGTCTTCACCTTGTCGCGCACCGCCTCATATTGGCTGGTGGCGCGGGCAGACAGCTGATGGGCGGCGCGGTGCACGTTGGCATTATCCGCCTGATAGTAGCGGCCCATGGCGTCGATCACCCCTTGGGGTTTCTGACTGGTCGCGGCCGTATCCAGATACACCAGCGAATAGTCGCCGAGTGACTGGGTGAGGGCGGGAAACTGGCTGCGCAGCTGGCTAAATTCCATCGATTGGGTCCGTCGCGTGGTTCAAACAAAAAAGGCGCTCAGATCTTGGGAGATCTCAGCGCCTAATGCAAGTTCAATTAGCCTTTTAGGGCAACTCTACGGATTTAGGGGCAGGGAATGCGGTAGATGGCCGCCAGCTCGTCGATTCGGCCCATCAGCTCGTCGCTTAGGCTGACCGAGGCGCTGTCGATATTCTCTTTCAGCTGTTCTAGGTTGGTCGCGCCTATGATGTTACTGCCGACGAAGCGGCGGCCGTTGACGAAGGCCAGCGCCATCTGCGCCGGGCTGAGGTTGAACTCCCGCGCCAGCTCCACATAGGCTTGGGTGGCATCCAGGGCCATCTGCGAGCCTGTGTAGCGGGCGAAGCGCTTAAACAGTGTGAGTCTCGCCCCCTCTGGCCATTGACCGCCTATGTATTTACCGCTCAGGGCGCCAAATGCCAGTGGCGAGTAGGCCAGCAGTGGCAGCTCTTCCCTGTGGGCGATCTCGGCCATGCCCACCTCGAAGCTGCGGTTAAGCAGGTTGTAGGGATTCTGTACGCTGATGATGCGCGGCAGGCCATGCTTCTCCGCCAGCTGCAGATACTTCATCAATCCCCACGGGGTCTCGTTGGAAACGCCTATGTAGCGGATCTTACCGGCCTTGATCAGATCCGCCAGGGCTTCCAGGGTCTCGACTATGGGGGTGAGCTTCTCATCATCCTGCTGCTCATAGAAGAGCTCGCCGAAGAAGTTGGTGTTGCGATCCGGCCAGTGCAGTTGATAGAGATCTATGGTCTCAATCTGCAAGCGCTCCAAGGAGTCGTTGACCGCCTGGTGGATGTTGCGCCAGTCCAGCGCCATGTTCTGGCGGATATAGTCGCTCTTTCCGCCGGGGGCCGCCACCTTGGTCGCGATAATGAGATCGTCACGCTTGCCCCTGGCCTTGAGGTAGTTACCCAGGATACGTTCGGTCTCGCCCTGAGTCTCGGCCTTGGGCGGCACGGGATACATCTCGGCGGTATCGATAAAGTTGATGCCTTGTCCGATGGCGTAATCGAGCTGCTCGAAGGCCTGGGCCTGAGTATTTTGTTCACCCCAGGTCATGGTACCCAGGCAAATTTTACTGACGTCTAAGCTGGAATGGGGGAGTCTTGTATAGTCCATTCAAATCTCCAGAATGCGCAAGAATTACTTCTGAGGCTAGCAAGCTTTCTTAGGAAACACTAGATAAATTACTTCATGGTGAAGTAACAAAATATCTCAATGATTTTCTTGAATTTTTAATGGCTAAAGTTTAATCAGCATAGGCATTTCACAGGCATCGTGGCCCGTGTTGCCAAGGGGGGCATCCAGGTGCTCGAACCCCAGTTTCTCATAGAGGCTGACCGCCTCACTCAGGCAGGCGGTGGTTTCCAGATAACAGTGGCTGAATCCCTGGCTACGGGCAAACTCGAACGCCTGCAGTGCCATGCGCTTGGCAAAACCCTTACCTCTGAGTTTTGGGTCGAAATACATCTTCTGTAGCTCGCAGACATCATCGTGCCCCGGCAGGGGAGCGATCCCCACGCCGCCCAGCACCAGGCCCTTGTAGTCGACCACCCAGTAGTGGGCCTTGTCGGCCTGATAGACGCTGTAGAGATCGTCCAGGGTTGGGTCGGCGACGCTGTAGCCCTTGTCCGGTGTCAGGCCATACTCGGCAGAGACGTTACGGATCACCCGGGCGATATGGGGGTTATCCTCCTGGGTGAGACTGCGGATAGTGTAGCCCTGCTGGGCGCTGGCCAGATCCATGGCACGGGTATATTGGCGCAGGCTGGCTTCCAGCTGGGCGATCTGCTCAGGCGAGAGCTGAGCCAGGATCTCCTGGTACATCTTGTTCTGTTGCTCGTTCAGGCTGTTGAGTTGGCGTTTGCCCTGAGCCGTGAGTTGGCACAGCGAGCTGCGACTGTCTCTGGGATTGTTGCGACTCTTGGCAAAGCCCTTGTCACACAGCTGGCTTACGGCGCGGCTGGCATTGGACTTGTCGATATTCAGCGCCAGGGCCAGCTGCTTTATCGACAGCTCCTGGGTGCTGAGTTCGATCAAGGCGTGGGCCTGCACCGGCGACAGCGGCTGATCGCCGCAGGCGGAATTGAGCATGCCCAGTTGCCTCACCAGTTGCCTCGACAGGCTGCGCAGCGACGAGCAGGTCTGGGGCAGTTCGACGGCCTGAACGAGACTGGCATCATCGAGCATCGAAGGACAAGATTGTGACATGGTTAAGATCCGAGTGAGCTATATAGTTGCGATATACATCTAACTTAGATCCCTAAAAAGAGAAATGCAAGTTTTTGCTAATGTAGATAAATTCGGCAGGCTCATCAGGGTTGGCCTGCCTTCTCCTGGCGCCTAATTAGCCAAAAATCTCCGGGTTGAGCAGCGGCGCCATCGCCAGCACGATCGCCTGGGTGTAGACGCTCTCGCGACTGGCCTTGCCCTGGGTAAAGAGGCCGATGGCGCCCCCCTTCTGCTTGATATTGACCGTGTTGAACAGCCTGTCCATCACATCGCCAAGTTCCTCACCGGCCACCAGGGCATCATACACCGGGGCGGGCAGGGGCATCTGCGCGCTGCGACCTATGCTGAGCCCGCCTCGATGGACGATGGCCATGTAGGCGTAGGTGGCCGCACCGTGGTCGAACAGGTCGACGCCGCCCTCCATGGCGATATAGAGATCCGCCGTAAGGCGCTCATCGCTCTTGCCTTGCTGCTCGCAGTAGCGGGCGCGGTTGATGGCGCCTTCGCGGGTCTCTGAGTCTGTCATCGGCTGGGCCGCGACACCTGAGGGGGCGTGCATGCCCTGGCAGAGGATCTCGGCGTCTGGAAACAGCAGGCAGAGGGCGTTGCGGGCCGCGCCTATCTTGACCGGATTGGTCGAACCGACCGTGATACGAATGATGGCTTGTTGGCTAAGAGCGCTGGGCATGGGTATTCCAAAAGTGAATGAATCGACAGGGCGCCATTTTGCCATAAAGCGCCTCGGGATGCATGGGCGCGTAAGCGCAAGGCGCGGCGCAACATTTAACCTAGCGGATGTGCGCAAATGGCATCTTAACGCGGCGAAACTGGGCTAAGCGGCAGGGCGGCCGCCATAGCGCCGGGTTAACAGATGTAAAAAAGGGTAACGCGCTTGTGATGTTCTGGTTCGCTTTGGTTAGCGTGAGATTGCCGTTATGAAAATTTACGACACAATAAGTTAGATTCGGCTCACAAAGCCGATTCATTCTGAAAATTCATTACAAAAAGAGGTGTCAGATCAATTTTTAGCGTACTGCCTGCTATATGCTACGCCCGAATTTTAGTCGTGCTCGTCAGGCGGAAAAACGCCGCGGGGCGGGGCGTCGAAACACTCAGATGCTAGTGCATCGATAAGGTTATTTTATGCAAAACGAAGCGACAATCTCTGATGTAAACCTCGCGCAGCGCCAAGGTTGGACTCGCAACGACACGACCTGGATGTTGAGCCTGTTCGGCACCGCCGTCGGCGCCGGTATCCTGTTTCTGCCCATCAATGCCGGCATGGGCGGTTTCTGGCCCCTGGTGCTGATGGCCGTGATTATCGGCCCCATGACCTACCTGGCCCACAGAGGCCTGTCTCGCTTCGTCTGCTCCTCCCAGCGTCAGGGTAGCGACATCACCCATGTGGTGGAGGAGTATTTCGGTGTCGGCGCCGGTAAGGCGATCACCTTGCTCTACTTTTTCGCCATCTACCCCATAGTGCTCATCTATGGTGTGGGCATCACCAATACGGTCGACAGCTTCATCGTCAACCAGCTGGGCATGGCCTCGCCACCACGCTTCCTCCTGTCCGGCATCTTAGTGCTGGGCATGATGTCTGTGATGGTGTCCGGCGAGAAGTTTATGCTCAAGGTGACTCAGCTGCTGGTGTATCCGCTGGTGGGGATCCTGGCCTTCATGTCGCTATACCTGATCCCAAGCTGGAAGATGGATGCCCTGATGGAAGTACCTGCCGCCGGAGAGTTTCTCGGTACCGTCTGGCTGACCATCCCAGTGCTGGTATTTGCCTTCAACCATTCACCGGCCATCTCACAGTTCTCGGTATCGCTGAAGAAGCAGCACGGCATCAATGCCGCCAAGAAGGCCGATGTGATCCTGCGCAACACCAGCATGATGTTGGTGGGCTTCGTGATGCTGTTCGTCTTCTCCTGCGTGCTGTCGCTGAGTCCGGCACAGCTGGCCGAGGCCAAGGCGCAGAACCTGCCGATTCTCTCTTATCTGGCCAACGTACATGCCAGCGGCTTCGTTAGCTATTTCGGCCCCATCATCGCGGTGATCGCCATCGTCTCCTCATTCTTCGGTCACTACCTGGGCGCCACCGAAGGCCTCAAGGGGATCATTACCAAGCAGCTGCGTAGCAGCAATAAGGAAGTGTCGGACGCCAAGATCGACAAGTTTATTCTCGGCTTCATGTTCCTGACCATTTGGGGCGTTGCCGTGATCAACCCGAGCATCCTGGGGATGATCGAGGCCCTGGGCGGCCCTATCATCGCCGCGATCCTCTACCTCATGCCTATGTATGCCGTCTACAAGGTGCCTGCACTGAAGGCCTACCGTGGTCGCATCAGCAACATCTTGGTGATTCTGGCAGGATTGCTGGCGATGACGGCCATACTGTTTGGCATGCTCTCTTAATCGACTCATGTTACGCCCGGCGACTCACTGCCGGGCGAATCTAAGTGGAAGCATTTATGGTTAGCGCATTTGATATTTTTAAGATAGGTGTGGGTCCCTCCAGCTCGCACACTGTCGGGCCGATGAAGGCCGCCAAAGGTTTTGTTGACGATCTGCGTCAGCGTGGGGAATTGCTGAGCATCACCAGCGTCAAAGTGGATATCTATGGCTCCCTGTCACTCACCGGCAAGGGCCACCATACAGATAGCGCCATCATCATGGGGCTGGCGGGCAACAGCCCTGAGACGGTAGATATCGACCTGACCCCTGAGTTTATCCGTCAGGTGGCCATGACCTCCTGTCTGCCACTGGGCACGGAAGGGCATGGGGTCGATTTTCCGCCCGAGGCCGTGGTGTTTCACCCCGAGGCCCTGGCGCTGCATGAAAACGGCATGACCTTGAGCGCCTATGTCGGTCAGCAGTGTGTCTATCACAAGACCTATTATTCCATCGGCGGCGGCTTCATCGTCGACGAGGAGCATTTTGGCATGATGGCCGCCAACGAGGTGGTCTTGCCCTATCCCTTCGCCAATGCCGAGGAGCTGCTGGTTCTATGCCAAGAGACGGGCATGAGCATCAGCGCCATCATGATGGCTAACGAGCGGGCGCTTCACAGTGAGGAGCATATTGCCGAGGGTTTCGAGGCGGTATGGCATACCATGAAAGAGGCTATCGAGCGCGGTTGTCACACCGAAGGCGTGTTGGCTGGGCCATTACGGGTGCCACGTCGGGCACCGGCGCTGTTCCGTCAGCTGGCTACCGGTGAGCGTCTGTCGGCGGATCCCATGATGATCGTCGATTGGGTCAACATGTTCGCCCTGGCGGTGAGCGAAGAGAATGCCGCCGGTGGCCGGGTGGTGACCTCGCCCACTAATGGCGCGGCGGGGATCATCCCGGCCGTGTTGGCCTATTTTGACAAGTTCATTCAGCCAGTGGGCCCTAAGGAGTACAGCCGCTACTTCCTCGCCGCTGCTGCTATCGGTGGCCTGTATAAGCGCAACGCCTCTATCTCTGGCGCCGAAGTGGGCTGTCAGGGGGAAGTAGGCGTCGCCTGCTCCATGGCCGCCGCCGGACTGGCAGAGCTGATGGGGGGCAATCCGGCTCAGGTCTGCATCGCCGCCGAGATCGGCATGGAGCACAACCTGGGACTGACCTGTGATCCGGTCGCCGGTCAGGTGCAGGTGCCCTGTATCGAGCGCAACGCCATCGCCTCGGTGAAGGCGATCAACTCGGCGCGTATGGCGCTGCGGCGCAACAGCGAGCCCAGGGTCAGCCTGGATAAGGTGATCGCGACCATGTATGAGACAGGCAAAGATATGCATGTGAAGTATCGCGAAACCAGTCAGGGCGGTCTGGCGATCAAGGTCACCAGTATTTGTGCCTAAGCTTTTGTCTGAGCAGTTAGCTTAAGCTATGTGCCGGAGCCATAAAAAAAACGCCCATCGGGGCGTTTTTTTATGCTTGGTTACCGGCTACTTTTCTTCATACATCAGGTAGTAGCTCTGCTTCATGCCGAGTGCCTCATAGGTCTTTTGAGCCTTATGATTCTCCTGCTCCACATAGAGTCTGAAGCTGGCGGCGCCGCCATTGTCCTCGGCTATCTGTTTCACTGCCTCATACAGCTTGGCGTAGATCCCCTGACGACGATTCTGCGGGCGAATATAGACGCTCTGGATCCAGTAGTAGTCCTTGGCGCGCCAGTCGCTCCATTCGAAAGTGACCATGAGGGAACCCAAGATCTCGCCAGCCTCCTCGGCGACCAAGTAGAAGCCGCGGGCGGGGTTTTCGAGCAGCGTCTGTACGCCCTGGGTGAGGGTCTGTTGATCTAGGCTGAGCCCTTCGGTTTCGTTGGCCATGGCCTGATTAAACTGCACCAGTGCGGTGAGATCCGATTGTTGGCCTTTTCTTATTTGCATTATCGCCTCCTTAAATTTGGCCATACTCTAGCATGCTTCATGGCCAAGCCAAGGCAGAATTTTTTCGATTGACTCTTAGACTAAAGTCTAACTCTGCTATGCTTTGAAGAAGGGAGTGCTAAGTGTCTATGGGGTGAGGCGATGAGTGATTCTGACCAGAATGATCTTACTAAACTCAATCAAAATCAGCGTGATAGCCTGGCGCTTGGCCGGGAGCAGGAGGTGGTAAACCATCTGCTACATTTTCTGTTGACTCTGGTTACCCTGGGCCTCTGGGGCCTGGTCTGGTGGCACCTTATCTTAAAGTCCCAGGGCAAGGCGGAGCGGCTGTTTCATGGCTTCGACGACGCCTACTGGAGCCACCTCATCGAGCGCGAACAACCCCCTGCGGCCCTGCATACCTTCAGGGTCGATGCCAAACAGGAATCTGCCTACTTCGAGGCCTGAAGGGCCTCTCTTGATATGAATCACAGCTTACTCCAGGTTTATCTGATATTATCCCCGTCCCATTTGTGTCCGTCGTCTGCTGCGTTGCTACTTGCTCCGTTGCGACTGGCTCCTCTGTCATAGGGCGGCGGGACGAAACCACTCTCGCGATTCAAGGTTATTAATGATGCGTCAACAAACCTCTTCTTGGCTGGGCCGTGCCTGGTCTGGCTGGATGTCTGTGCCTCTGTGGCTACAAATCCTTATTGGTATGCTGCTGGGTATCAGCGCCGGCCTGGGCCTGGGCGAACAGGCGGTGCTGCTTAAGCCAATCGGTACGCTTTTTGTCAACACCATCAAGATGTTGATTGTCCCCTTGGTGTTTTGCTCCCTAATTGTGGGGGTAACCTCTATGCAGGATACCGCCAAGATGGGCCGTATCGGTTTTAAATCTTTCGCCTTCTATCTGGGCACTACCTCAATCGCCATCACGCTCGGATTGGCGGTGGGTTATATCATGCAGCCCGGCGCCGGACTGGCGATGACCTCGGCAGAGAGTCACAACGCGGTGAAAGAGGTGCCTTCTATCATGGAGACACTGATCAACATAGTGCCGACCAATCCTATCGCGGCGCTGGCCAGCGGGCAGATCCTGCAGGTGATCGTCTTCGCGGTGGCCCTGGGTATCGCCCTGGTGTTGATAGGTGACCATGGTAAGCCGGCCATCAAGGTGTTCGAGAGCCTGGCAGAGGCCATGTATAAGCTGACCGACATGGTGATGAAGCTAGCGCCTTATGGGGTATTTGGCTTGATGGCCTGGGTAGCCGGTGAATACGGCATGGATATGTTGATGCCGCTGATCAAGGTGATTCTGGCGGTTTATATCGGCTGCGCTCTGCATATCATAGGTTTTTACAGCCTGGTGCTGACCTTCGTGGCCAAGCTCAACCCCATGCAGTTCTTCAAGGGGATCAGCAACGCCCTGGCGGTGGCCTATACCACCTCGAGCAGCGCCGGCACCCTGCCTGCCAGCATGAAGTGCGCCAGCGAGTCTTTAGGGATCAACAAGAAGATCTCCAGCTTCGTATTGCCCCTGGGCACCACCATCAACATGGATGGCACCGCCCTGTATCAGGGGGTCACGGCGCTGTTTGTTGCCCAGGCCTTCGGGATCGACCTCACCTGGGTCGACTATATCACCATCATTCTCACCGCGACCCTGGCCTCAATTGGCACTGCCGGGGTGCCGGGTGCCGGTCTGGTGATGTTGACCCTGGTACTGACCACGGTTGGCCTGCCGCTGGAAGGGGTGGCAATCATTGCGGGTATCGACCGTATTTTGGATATGGCACGTACCGTAGTGAATGTGTCCGGGGATCTGGTGGCCACCACAGTGATCGCCAAGTCTGAAGATGAGCTGGATCTCGAGCACTACAACGCCGACGCCGAGCAGAGCCAGATACTGGCTGAGCGCCTGGATAGCTAATGTTAAATAGCTAGTGTTAAATAGCTAAGCCGAGTTTGAGACATAAAAAAACCGCCAATCAGGCGGTTTTTTTATGTCTGTCAAAGCGGACTATTGCTTGCTGAGGATCAGCTGGGTTTCGCCATCTGCGTTGCTGAGCAGCAGCTTGCCTTTGACCAGCTTGGCCTGGGTGACCTGAGACATGGCCTGCATGACATTACGCTCTTGCTGCATCAGGGCGTCGACACAGGCTTTCATCGTGCTACCGGTGGGGGAGAGGGTCAGGGCCTGACCGTTAAGCTGATACTGGCCGAAGAACTGGTTACAGCTGTTGTTGCCGCTCAATGCGCCATCTTCGGCAAACACCAGCTGGGCCGGGCTGTAGTCGATGACGGCCTTACCTTGGGCGGCCTCGATATGCCAGCTGCCTAAAATATCCAGATCCTCGCCGCCTGTGACGGATGCGCTTTGACAGGCAGATAAGCCGAGCAAGGTACCGGCGATAAACATAAACTTCTTAAACATGGGGAAACTTCCAAATCTGTGAGACAGATATTTTGACAAGCTTACGCCTAATTAAAAAGCCTTATTCGGGGTTTTTCCATGATATTTTGTTCATGGTAAGCTGTTTCCACTGTTGGCCCAGCTGCTGCGCCGACAAAAAGCTGTGCCGACGACAAGCTCTGCTGAAAGGGGAAAGACGAAACTATGATGACAGGATTAAAACTGGCCCACTGGTTGGGACTCGCCATGGTGCTCGCCGGCCTTGGGATCTATGGCCTGACCTCCTGGACCGAGCAGATCCAAGGGATACTCACAGTCTCAAGCCTGATAGGCCTGGGGCTGGTGATGATGTCGCCTTTCCCCATAGTGCTCTTTTTTCAATGGGCAAAGGCGCAGGAGCAGCCACAAGATGCATCTGAGTGCCAGAGCCAGAGCCAGAGCCTGCGCGAAAGCTAGCGCAAAACTTAAGGCTAAACTCGCCCTAGGCCTTTACGCCGCCTTGCTGTTTCAGTTCTCGGTTGGCATGTAGATTCTGTCTCGCCGCCTCAACCATGGGCTCGATGGCGAGATGTGTAGTGGGGGTGAAGAAACTTACGCCTATGGCGATCTCCGCCTTAATCTCCTCCTTGGCGATCTGCTTGAGCAACCGCTTGGTGAGGGATTCTAGATTAGCCTGACTGTCGACGAAGGCCAGTATTGCAAATAGCCCATCTTCGATGCGGGCCGATACATCGGCGTCGCGCATATTATGGTGTATCACCCGGGCTAGCTGCCTCAGTCCCTGACTCTGTTCCATCACTCCCTTATAGGAGGTCATGTCCTGCAGCAGGACGATACCCGCATGGGAGCCGAAGCGGCGACTCAAGCTCAGCTGTCTTGGCGCCATCAGGTTGAAGCCATAGGGGTTGAGCATGCAGGTGAGATCGTCCTGTACCGACATCATCTGAATCTGCTGCATCAAAAACAGGTGCTTGAGCTCTGCCTGGATCAGCGCCTTGGCGTTTTCCATCAGGGGCAGGAGTCGCTGAAAGTGTTTACTGCGCTGGCTGTCGCAGATCAGCATGACGCCGAAGGGTTGACCGTCTGACCAGTAGAGGGGCAGGGCCAGCAGGCTGTTAAAGCGTGCCAGGTGACTCTTGGGATCTTGGCTCTTGGTCAGATCCAGCAGGCCGTAGGCGGTGTGGTTCTTGAGGGCTTGGGTGAGGCTGGCATCATGAAACTGAGTACCGGCATAGAGATTGAGATCCGTGTGCTGACGACTACAGACCACCTGATACTCGCCGTCGATAAACTGCAGGACCACACTGGCCTGAGCCTGATAAAATTCATTAAGTAGATCAAGTTGTTGCTGCCAACGCGGCAGGGTAATGGCGGGATGGTCGGCTTCCCTGAGCCAAAGGCTGGTATCGGCGCATTCTAATAGCATAGTAGTGCTCGCTTATTGTTATTATTAAATTGCATAACTCGCTAGATAAGGTGGGTCAGCCGAAAGACTGACGACACAAAGTGTTTACATCATACTCAAAAATCATATGTTGTGAGAATGTAAATTTCCAATTTTGCGAGCAAAATCTGTTTTTTGGTTTTTCGAAATCAACTTCTAAAGCCTGTTTCTAGCGCCAGCCTCTAACACTAGGCCTCAGTCTCTATTTCATCGTCCTTCTGCTGAGACTTGAGTTGCTGCTTGGCCTTCTCCAGCATGGGCGCCAGCTTGGCCGAGGAGTCTGGGGCGAAGAAGGAGTGGCCCGAATCCAACTTGAGGCGATCGTTTTGTTGTAGCAGCAGTTTCTCGACCCTGTGGCTGATGTGGTTGAGATCCCGCTCGGTATCCACAAACACTAGCACCACGAACTGGCTGTGGCTGTAGTGGGCGGCGATGTCGGCGGTGCGTATGGTGTCCTGAATGATGTTGCCCAGCAGGCGGATATGCTTGTCCTCGATCTCGTCAATCAGCGGCGGGTTGGGGTAGAGCTCGAAGAAGAGGATGCCGGCATGGGCACCGAAGCGGCGGCCCAGGTTGAGCTGTCGCGGCGCCATCATGATAAAGCCATAGTGATTGAGCATGCCTGTGTCGCGATCCCGCATCGACAGTGACTCGATGCGCTGGCTCTGACACAGGAGTGCCAGGTCCTGTTGCAGTAAGATCTGGAAGGGCTCCAGCATGAAGGCGTTGGTGCTGGCGGTCTCTTTGCTAGCCGGATTGATCACACACAGACAGCCGAACACTGTGCCGTCGGGCCAGAGGATCGGTCTGGATAGCATGCTGCTGGCGGTGGCGAGATCTTTGGGAAGCTCGGCGTTGGATTCCCGGCTCAGGTCCAGATTGACCCCTTCGGGCTGACTGTTGGCGAGGCGGGTGAATAGCTCGAATTTCTCGTTATACAGGGTGCCGGAAAGAAACCTGCGGGTATCGTTGATGGAGCTGACGATGATCTCAAAACCCAGGTCCGTCTGCTGGGCGACAAAGGCGACATCCGCTTCGAAATAGCGTTTCATCAGCTCGCACTGATGCATCCACCTGACTAAGTTGATTTGCGCGTTATCGTTTTCAAGTATACTCACACCCGTGTGAATGTTTTCCGGCAGCATGATCGGCTCTAACCTATTGGTGTTTCAAGTGTGTTAAGTGTGGTAGTCGATTAGCTATTTTGCAAATAACCCGAAGATTTAAGGGGATATTCTTGTTTCTTCACAGCATAGTGAGTTTGTCATGGTGATCCGTCTGGCAACCCGCGCCGACCTCGATGCCATTGCCGCCCTGGAAGCGAACCAGTGGGAGGCCGAGCTTGCCCCAGATCAGCGCGGCGGCATGATGACGGGCCAGAGTTTTAGTCGCCAGCAGTTAGATGAGCTGATTCAGAATCATTGGTTGTTGCTGGCCGAAGTTGGCGGTGAGATCGCGGGTTATGTGATCGCCGGTCGCTGGCCTTTCTTCGGTGACTGGCCCCTGTATCGTTCTCTCTTGAAGCGACTCGAGACCGGCCGCTTTGAAACTGGCTCGGGTATAATCAATAAAGCCAATAGCTGCCAGTATGGTCCCATCTGGATAGCGCCTTCCCAGCGGGGGTCTGGCCTATTTGCCGACATGGTGGCAGAACTCAAGGTGCTAGTGGCACCTCAATATACCTACATGGTTACCTTTATCGCCGAAGACAATGAACGTTCCTTCGCCGCCCACACCCAGAAGGGGGGGATGCAGGTGCTGGACTTCTTCGAGTACGATGGCCGCGGTTACTATCTGCTGGCGGTCGATACCGCAGGCGCTATCTAGGGGGGCGGCCTTGTGGCTAGCAATAATACCGAGAGTGACATGAATGAGAGCAAGATGGCTGAGAGCAAGATGCAAGGCTTCCCGCCCCGTCTTGCCGAGCTGCTTGAGCCCTATGCCGGTGTCACCCTCAGCGCCCTGGATAATCTCAAGTTGCTTAACGCCTTGGCGGACCAAGCGGCGCTTAACTGTGAGTGTCTAGAGCTCAGCGGCGAGCCGCGCGCGGTTTACGTCGCCAAGTGGCATGAGCACTGGTTTGATTGCGGCTTTAGTAATGCCTACAGCGCCGAGATAAGGCCTATGACGCCGCCATCTGAGGCGCAGTTGGCGACGGCCAAAAAGATTGAGGTGCCACTGTTAAATGCGCAGCAGCTGAGTTTCATGTGCATGCAGTATGCCCACTTCGATCACTGCTAGCCGGCATTGATGACGTTACAACAGAGAAGTGGAATGAACATATCAAGGATGAGTCGATTTTGATGGTCAGAACCTTTGCCCTGCTGGGCGTGTTATTCAGTGGCTTCCTGGTCTGGCTGATCGTCAGCGCCGATGCTGGGCGCACTAACCCCTTGTTTGAGCTGGCCCATGCGATACCTTTTGGTGACAAGCTGGGGCATATGCTGCTGTTTGGCACCCTGACCCTGTTTGCCAATGTTGGCAGCAACTTCAGGCGCGTCTCTTTCGGGCGGCTTTCTTTAGGGCGACTTTCTTTAGGGCTACTGGGGGTAAGGCCTTATCTGGGGGCACTGGTGGTGGCGATTGTGGTGATCATCGAGGAGTGCAGTCAGCAATATTTTCCCAGTCGCACCTTCGATGGCTATGACTTACTGGCCGACGGGGTCGGTATCTTGCTCTTCAGCCTGATGAGTCTCTATCTAGAGAAGCGATTCTCTACTGGCAATGAGATCACTAGTCGCAATTAATATATCTCATTAACCAAGATACAAAAAAGCCGCCAAAGGGCGGCTTCTTGCTGACAGGCAAAACCAAGCTTACAGCTTAGCGTCTGCGCGCAGGGCTTCAGCCTTGTCGGTGCGCTCCCAAGGGAACTCGTTACGACCGAAGTGACCGTAAGCGGCGGTTGCCTTGTAGATAGGACGCGCCAGATCAAGCATCTCGGTCAGGCCGTATGGGCGCAGGTCGAAGTGCTGACGTACTAAGCCGATTAACACCTCTTCTGACACCTTACCGGTACCGAAGGTTTCAACGCTGATAGAGGTTGGCTCTGCCACACCGATAGCGTAAGAAACTTGAATTTCACAGCGATCTGCCAGACCGGCAGCCACTATGTTCTTCGCCACATAACGAGCCGCATAGGCCGCGCTGCGGTCAACTTTTGACGGGTCTTTACCCGAGAAAGCGCCGCCGCCGTGACGAGCCATGCCGCCGTAGGTGTCGACGATGATCTTACGACCCGTTAGACCACAGTCACCCATAGGGCCACCGATAACGAAACGGCCGGTTGGGTTGATGAAGAACTTGGTGTCCTTGTTCAACCACTGTGCCGGTAGCACAGGCTTAATGATGGTTTCCATCACGCCTTCGATTAGATCAGCCTGACTGACGCTGTCGCAGTGCTGGGTAGAGAGCACCACGGCGTCGATGCCAACGATCTTGTTGTCTTCGTAGGCGAAGGTCACCTGGCTCTTGGCATCTGGGCGTAACCAAGGCAGGGTGTTGTCTTTACGCACTTCTGACTGACGCTTCACCAATGCGTGAGCATAGGTGATAGGGGCTGGCATGAGTACGTCAGTTTCGTTGCTGGCGTAACCGAACATCAGGCCCTGGTCGCCGGCGCCTTGCTCTTTAGGATCGGCGCGATCGACACCCTGGTTGATGTCTGGAGACTGCTTACCAATGGCGTTGAGTACCGCACAAGAGTCGGCATCGAAGCCCATGTCTGAGTGGGTGTAGCCGATCTCGCGAACCGTCTTACGGGTTAGCTCTTCAATATCGACCCATGCAGAAGTGGTCACCTCACCACCTACCATCACCATACCGGTTTTGACGTATGTTTCACACGCCACACGTGCCTTAGGATCTTGCTCTAAGATCGCGTCGAGTACCGCATCAGAAATTTGATCGGCGATTTTATCTGGATGACCTTCTGAGACCGACTCAGAGGTAAACAAGTGCTTTGCCATAATGGAAAAATCTCGTCTTTAAACAATTCGAATGTGTAGAAGTATCTACATCTAGACGGCCATTTTAGTGGAAATCAGATCGGATAACACCCTTTTCGATGAAAATTGTGGAGTAAAACCGGGTAAATATTCTAATGCTTCGGATGAGTTTAAATAAAAGTGCAACTTAAAATATTGTTAATGTTGAATTTTTATTGTTGTTATAAGGCTGCGATTTTTTATTGCCAAAGGATCGCTCAGGCCTGTCTGATGAAGATCGCGGCGAGTCGGGTCTGCCTGCTCAGTCTTGTGCTCGCAAATTTTGGTGAGGGCGCCGGAGAAGTTTGAGAGGCGAGGTGAGGTTTTGCCTGGGGTCATCTTGAGTGTCACTGAGGTGCACTTTTTCGCGTCTAGATGGATTTAATCTAAGCTAAAGGGCGAATTTTATTTGCGTCCCATCCACGAGTAGGGGAAAATATGCCCCCATTGTTGCCCGCAAAATCGGCCCGCAAAATCCCCAACATTCAAATCAGCAGGAGAGAGCATGTCATCTCGTAAAGAACTCGCAAACGCTATCCGTGTGTTAAGTATGGATGCCGTTCAGAAAGCCAACTCTGGTCACCCAGGTGCGCCATTGGGAATGGCCGATATCGCCGAAGTGTTGTGGAATGATTTCCTGAAGCACAACCCGAACAACCCAGAGTGGGTCGACCGCGACCGTTTCATCCTTTCAAACGGCCACGGCTCTATGCTGATTTACTCTCTGCTTCACCTGACGGGTTATGCATTGCCGATGGATGAGCTGAAGAACTTCCGTCAGCTGCACTCTAAGACGCCGGGTCACCCTGAATATGGTTACACCCCAGGTGTTGAAACCACTACAGGTCCACTGGGCGCGGGTATCAGCAACGCCGTAGGTATGGCGATTGCCGAGAAGACTCTGGCGGCGCAATTTAACCGTCCTGGCCACGATATCGTTGACCACTACACCTACTGTTTCCTGGGCGACGGCTGTCTGATGGAAGGTATCTCTCACGAGGCCTGTTCACTGGCGGGTACCCTAGGTCTTGGCAAGCTGATTGCCTTCTGGGATGACAACGGCATCTCTATCGACGGTCACGTCGAAGGCTGGTTCACCGACGATACCGCCAAGCGTTTCGAATCTTACGGCTGGCATGTGATTGCCGGTGTCGATGGCCACGACAGCGATGCTATCCGCACGGCAATCGAAGAAGCCAAGTCAGTTACCGACAAGCCAACCATGATCTGTTGCAAGACCATTATCGGTTTCGGTTCACCAAACAAGTCTGGCAGTCACGACTGTCACGGCGCGCCACTGGGCGATGCCGAAATTGCTGCGGCTCGTGAGTTCCTGGGTTGGGAACACGGTCCATTCGAGATCCCAGCAGACGTTTACGCGGGTTGGGATGCCAAAGAAGTGGGCGCGGCTAACGAATCTAGCTGGAACGAGAAGCTTGCTGCCTATGAAGCCGCTTACCCAGAGCTGGCGGCTGAATATAAGCGCCGCGTGATCACTGGCGAACTGCCAGCCGACTTCGAAGAGAAGGCGCAGGCCTTCATCAAAGAGTGTCAAGAGAAGGGCGAGAACATCGCCAGCCGTAAGGCATCACAAAACGCTATCGCGGCCTTTGGCGCTATCCTGCCTGAACTGCTCGGCGGCTCGGCTGACCTGGCCGGTTCTAACCTGACCCTATGGTCTGGTTCTAAGGGCATCCAGGAAGATCCAGCTGGCAACTACATCTACTATGGTGTGCGTGAGTTCGGCATGAGCGGCATCATGAACGGTGTGTCGCTGCACGGTGGTTTCATCAACTACGGCGCGACCTTCATGATGTTCATGGAATACGCGCGTAACGCGGTACGTATGTCTGCGCTGATGGGCATTCAAAACATCTTCGTTTACACCCACGACTCTATCGGTCAGGGTGAAGATGGCCCGACTCACCAACCGGTTGAGCAGCTGGCTAACCTGCGCATGACACCAAACATGATGGTATGGCGTCCATGTGATGCGGCGGAAACTGCCGTCGCTTGGAAGATGGCTATCGAGCGTCGTAACGCGCCGACTTCACTGGTATTCAGCCGTCAGGGTCTGCCTGCACAGCCACGCAGCGAAGAGCAACTGGCTAACATCGCCAAGGGTGCTTATGTGTTGCAAGATTGCGCCGGCACACCAGATCTAATCCTGATCGCAACCGGTAGTGAGGTGCAGCTGGCACTGGATTCGGCTAAGGCACTGAGCGAGCAAGGTAAGGCGGTACGTGTGGTCTCTATGCCATCTACCGACGTGTTCGATGCGCAAGACGCCGACTACAAAGAGTCTGTACTGCCTAAGTCAGTCACCAAGCGTGTGGCCATCGAAGCGGCTCACGTCGATTACTGGCACAAGTATGTAGGTTTCGACGGCGCCATCGTTGGCATGACCACCTTCGGTGAGTCTGCTCCAGGCGGCGCGCTGATGAAGCACTTCGGCTTCACCGTTGAGAATGTGGTTGCTAAGGCAAGCGCTATTCTCTAAGGCCTAGTGCCTGCAAAAGGGCATAGGGCAAGCAGTTGCTCTATGCCATGATGACTCGGCTTATCGATAACGATAGGCCGTTGTCGCATCAAGAAAGCCTATCTCAGGACGGTGTTAGGAGTAGAAGCACTTAATGATTAAAGTTGCTATTAATGGTTATGGCCGAATCGGTCGCTCGATTCTTCGTGCTCTCTATGAGTCAGGCAAGCGGGATCAGATTCAGATTGTCGCCATTAATGAACTCGCCAACCCCGAAGCCATGCTTCATCTGACCCAATACGATACCACCCATGGTCGTTTTCAGTCTCCCGCGTCACTCGACGCCAATGTGATGACCATAGGGGATGATCGTATCCAATTGCTCCATGAGGCCGATGCCGAGAAGCTCCCCTGGCAATCCCTGGATATCGATATCGTGTTCGAGGCCACGGGCGCCCTCATCGACCGTCAGGCCTGTGAGGCCCATATCAGGGCGGGCGCCAAACAGGTGCTGATCAGCCATCCCTCATCCGGCGATGTGGACGCTACTATCGTCTACGGCGTGAATCATCAAGATCTCAAGGCCGAACATAAGGTGGTCTCTAACGCCTCCTGCACCACCAACTGCCTGGTGCCCATAATCCAGGTGCTGGACCGCGCCTTTAAGGTACGCAGCGGCGCCATTACCACCATCCACTCGGCGATGAACGATCAGCAGGTGATCGATGCCTATCATGACGACCTAAGACGCACCCGTGCGGCGGGGCAGTCGATCATTCCAGTAGATACCAAGTTGGCCAGAGGGATCGAGCGGATCTTGCCCGAGATGAAGGATAAGTTCGAGGCGATATCTGTGCGCGTGCCGACAATTAATGTGACTGCAATTGACTTATCGGTCACCTTAGATAAACGTGTCGATATCGATACAGTAAACCAGGTATTATCTCAGGCAGCAAATGGCTCATACCAAGGGGTTGTGGGCTATACTAATGCGCCATTAGTATCGTGCGATTTTAACCATGATCCCAGATCCAGTATCGTCGATGGCACCCAGACCCGGGTGAGCGACGGCCATCTGGTGAAGTTGCTGTTGTGGTGTGACAACGAGTGGGGCTTTGCCAACCGTATGTTGGACACCAGTTTAGAGATGATAAAGGCCGTTAGAGCCTGATTTTAAAGATTTTAACCTATGGCCGGTGAAGCGTCCCGGCGGTGGGTAGCCCAGTTTTGCTTTAACTTTTATTTTTAACTTTAAACTTAAGGAAACGTGAAATGGCGATTATCAATATGTCAGCGTTAGATCTTCAGGGCAAGCGCGTGCTTATCCGTGAAGACCTCAATGTCCCGGTCAGCAATGGTGTGGTCACCAGCGATGCGCGTCTGCGTGCCTCTCTGCCAACCATCAAGCTGGCGCTGGAGAAAGGCGCGGCCGTGATGGTGATGTCTCACCTGGGTCGTCCGACCGAAGGCGAGTACAACAGCGAGTTCTCTATGCAGCCGGTTGTGGATTACCTGGAGAAGGCGCTGGATTGCCCGGTACGTCTGGCCAAAGACTACCTGGACGGCGTAGAAGCCAATGTCGGTGAAGTCGTGGTATTCGAGAACGTACGTTTCAACGTCGGCGAGAAGAAGAACGACGAGGCGCTGGCTAAGAAGCTGGCTGCCCTGTGTGACGTGTATGTGATGGATGCCTTCGGCACCGCGCACCGCGCCCAGGCATCGACTCACGGTGTTGGCCTGTATGCCGCTGTGGCCTGCGCTGGTCCACTGCTTGCCGGTGAGCTGGAAGCCCTGGGTAAGGCGATGGACAACCCGGCGCGTCCGCTGGTAGCCATCGTGGGTGGTTCTAAGGTGTCGACCAAGCTGACCGTACTCGAGAGCCTCTCTGGCATTGTCGACCAGCTGGTCGTGGGTGGCGGTATCGCCAACACCTTCATTGCCGCAGCCGGTCACAACGTAGGTAAGTCCCTCTATGAAGCGGACCTCATCGATGAAGCCAAGCGCCTGGTAGCCAATGCCCAGAGCCGTGGCGGCGACATCCCAGTACCAACTGACGTTGTCGTTGCTAGCGAGTTCAGCCCAACGGCGAGCGCGACCCTCAAGGCGGTCGATCAGGTGGCGGATGAAGATATGATCTTCGACATCGGTCCTGATAGCGCCGAAGCCCTAGCCGAGATCCTCAAGAACGCCGGCACCATCGTCTGGAACGGCCCGGTAGGCGTGTTCGAGTTCGATCAGTTCGGTGAAGGCACCAAGCGTATCGCCCAGGCGATCGCCGACTCTTCTGCCTTCTCAATCGCGGGCGGTGGTGACACCCTGGCGGCGGTCGACAAGTACGACATCGCCGACAAGGTCTCTTACATCTCTACCGGTGGTGGCGCCTTCCTGGAATTCCTAGAAGGTAAGGAACTGCCTGCTGTGGCTATGCTGGAAAGCCGCGGCGAATAAGTAAAAAAATAATTAGTATTATAAGAAACCGCCGATAGTCGGGTCGCAAGGAGTTCGCGCCCCGGTTGTCGGTATCAAAATCTGTCCAAACGATAGTGACCTCGGTGGTTAAGCGGGCATGGCCCGATTGCCACCCTATTATTGGAGTTAAAAATGGCCTTAATTTCCCTACGTCAACTGCTAGACCATGCCGCAGAGCACGGATATGGCGTTCCCGCGTTCAACGTTAACAACCTGGAGCAGATGCGCGCCATCATGCAGGCGGCAGAAGCTACAGACAGCCCGGTTATCGTTCAGGCGTCAGCCGGTGCGCGTAAGTATGCTCGTCCTCAGTTCCTTAAGTATCTGATGGCTGCGGCGCTCGAGCAGTACCCAGATATCCCTGTGTGTATCCACCAGGATCACGGTACTCACCCTGACGTGTGTCAGCGTTCTATTCAGCTGGGTATGTCTTCAGTCATGATGGACGGCTCACTGATGTCAGACGGTAAGACACCGGCTTCATACGAGTACAACGTCGACGTGACCCGTAAGACGGTTGCCTTCGCCCACGCCTGTGGTGTGTCGGTAGAGGGTGAGATCGGCTGTCTGGGTAGCCTGGAAACTGGCCAAGCCGGTGAAGAAGATGGTGTTGGCGCCGAAGGTATCCTGAGCGAAGATCAGCTGCTGACCACGCCGGAAGAAGCGGCGCGTTTCGTGGCCGATACTCACGTGGATGCCCTGGCCATCGCTATCGGTACCAGCCATGGTGCCTACAAGTTTAGCCGTAAGCCTACTGGTGACGTGCTGCGTATCGACCGCATCAAAGAGATCCACGCACGTATCCCTAACACCCACCTGGTCATGCACGGTTCTTCTTCTGTGCCGCAAGAGTGGCTAGAAGTGATCAACCAGTATGGCGGCGCCATCCCTGAAACTTATGGTGTGCCACTGGAAGAGATCGTCGAAGGTATCAAGCACGGCGTGCGTAAGGTTAACATCGACACCGACCTGCGCCTGGCCTCTACCGGTGCGGTACGTAAGTTCCTGGCGGAGAACCCAAGCGAGTTCGACCCACGTAAATTCCTGAAAGCCTCTATGGATGCGATGGCAGACATCTGTACCGTTCGCTACGAAGCCTTCGGTGCGGCAGGCATGGGTTCTAAGATCAAGCCTAAGTCACTGCAGGCCATGTATAAGGCATACCAGTCTGGCGAGTTAGATCCACAGGTGAACTAATTCGGTCTGACGACCCAATATGAAAAGGCCCGCCAATTTGGCGGGCTTTTTTTATGGTAAAAACACCACAAAGAGTAAGGACTAACTCTCGCCCTTAGCTGAGCTGTTAGTTCAATATGCTGGAAAGGCAAGCGCAATTTTCATTTCTGTGCGCCGGGTGATACTATTGCGCCAATTTTTAAGGGACTTAGATAAATAGGTAAACAGATAATGAAAAAATTGCTGACGGCTACGGCCATCCTGATGGCGGCCCCTTTTGCAGCGCACGCAGGCGCCGATTTCGTTAAGGGTGACAGAACCTTTGCCGCCGACGCCGAACTGGGTGCGACGGTGACTACGGGTAATACTGAGACGACCTCTCTCAAGGGCCGTCTGGACATGAAGCACGAGCTGGGTAACTGGGAAAATCAATACCTGCTGGAAGCTCTCTACAAAGAGGACAGCGGCGAAGAGACGGGTAAGCGCTACTACGGCCTGGTACAGGGCAACTACAAGTTCAGCGACGTGAACTATATGTTTGCCAACGCCAACCACGAGATCGATCCCTTTACCGGCTTCGATTCTAAGTCGACGGTTTCTGCCGGTTATGGTCACAAGTTTGTCGATACCGAGAAGACGACCTTCGCCGTTGAAGTGGGTCCGGGTTTCCAGTACAAGCGTCTGGACGATGAGAGCGCCGCCGAAGCGGGTTACGACACCGAAGAGAGCTGGGTGGCGCACGGGGTGATGAACTTCGAAACCGAGATCACCGACAACTCTAAGTTTAAGCAGCTGTTTGTGGCCGATTACGGTGAGAGCCTGGAAGGTCGCTCTGAAACCTCTATCACGGCCAATATCGTTGGCGCCCTGGCGATGAAGTTTGCCGTCATCGTGCGTTACAACAGCGAGCCGCTGGACGACAAGAAAAGCACAGATACCGAAACCAACATGACGCTATTGTACTCTTTCTAATAGGGTTTTTATTGGGTTTAAGAGACGCCTTTCGGGGCGTCTTTTTTTTGTCTGAAATCAGGCTGAAATTAAGCCTAAGCGGGCTTAAATCTGTATCGGGATGTATCATAATTATTCAGATAATTTAATGGGTTATGTGCTGATTGTCACGAAAGTTGCCCGGGTAAAATGTCACACTAACAACCAGACGCTAGCCTTAACAGGCGTCGCGATATTTATGTAATTTCCCCTTAAGTGTGAGACCCGGATGCAGATAGGTTGCTGTTGGTTTGAGCCGTCCCAGTCGACGCTGTCAAATCAGGACAATGACACCAGCTGGCTTATGCCAGGTGCGGAGTTTGCCGTACTTAAATTATTGACCGAGCACCGGGGTCAGGTGATGTCCAATGCCGATCTGTTGGCCTGCCTACCCGAGGATGACGCCAACATGGCGCGTCTGGTGCAGGCGGTGGATCGTATCCGTTTCTTTCTCGGCAGTCCGTCGGGCAAGTTACTGGAATCGGTGGACGATCAGGGCTATATACTGCACAGCAAACTCTCACCTCACCGTGAGCTGCTGGGCAACGGGCCTATCCGCCGCATGACCAAGCAGCAATATATCTTGCTGATCTCTCAGCTGCTACTGCTGTTTCTGCTCATCTATTCAGTGTTTGAGCCCTTCAATTATCTGCCCTCGTTAGCCGAGATTATCGGCGAGCAATAACCCCTTCTTCGAGCTATGGCCGTGTTCTGCTGGCTTGGCTCTGTCTCTGTCTCTGTCTCTGTCTCTGTCTCAGGCTCTGGCTTTGACTGACGCTCTCTGTTGTTGCCGAAAGAGTCGCAAAAGCGGGCATAAAAAAAGGGCCACACTAGGTGATGGCCCTCAAAGTGGTGCAGTGGGTTAAGTGGAGGGGAGCAGAACCAGTTCGTTGGTCGCCTTGGCACCTTTGATCTCGATACCTACCTTGTATTCCTTCACCGAACCAGGAGCCGTGTTGGCATCCCAGTTAAGATCCGTGGCATCGAAGCTGTATTGACCCTTGTCTGTCTCTTGCAGCACACCCTGGCAATCGCCGGCGGCGCTGTCGCATGAGTAGCTTTGGGTCACGTGCCAGTGTTTCCACGCCTTGGCGTTACGTGAGGTGCTCGAGCTGTCAGGGAAACCGAAGTAGACGATCCGGTAATCTGTGGCATTGGTGATGGCCAGGCCAGCGTCATCCTTCAGGGCAAAGTTGAGTGTGCCCGTTGCGCCGTCAAACTCGGCTAAAGTCAGGTTGATGGCCAATGCCTCACCGGCATCTATGGTGTCGGCAACCGGTGGCGGAGTGATCTCGCCGCCGTCGTTGTCATCGTTGTCGTCACTACCGCAGCCGCCGCAGATAAGCGCCGTTGCCAGTAGGGCAGTTAATAACTTCTCATTCATGACCTGCTCCTTTAGTTAAAGTGGCCGGTATGGCAAGTCGTACATTCCATGTCAGACTTCACGCTGGCGGCGCTGCCCATGGTGCTCTCTACGCCGTGACAGCTTTGGCAGTTTTGCGCCTCGCTCGAAGGCTTTGATTCAGGCAGGGCAGAGATATCTTCGCCCTTATAGGCACGGTTAAGCAGCTCGACCACATGGTAGGCCACAGAGGCCGACAGACGCTTACAACGCTCACCCTTCTGGCTGAAGGTAAAGCCTGAGGCCTTAGACCAGTTACTGATAGAGGAGTGACACAGGATGCTGTTGGCAACAGATGACTTACCTACAAGTGCCGTCTTCTCGGCGGTAGAACCGATACCGGCCACGAACTCGTCGCTGGAGAAAGGTAGCTCTGTCACTTCGTAGTAGCGGAAAGAGGCGCCGATCACCGCGGCGTTCTGGCCATTGATGTCGTCGAGGATGTTCACCAGCATACCTGTGGCGTTGTTGTTACCACACACTGTGCCCTGACCCACGATACCCGCCCAGCCATAGCCGGCCAGTGCGGTAGGAATCGTTGCAAACTTGGCGGCGTCGGCGCTGTCAGAGTTGGCCAACATGGTGACTAGTGCGTGAAACACCTGGTGCATACAGCCACCGCCTGTCTCATAAGCGAGCTTGGCCGTTGCCATAGGATCCAGGGGAACATACTTGAGCTTCTCACCCAGTTCCAGTTTGTAGTTACCTTGATCGTCGGTGGCGGCGAAGGCCGATGTGCCCATTAGGGTTGCGCCCGCCGCGGCGGTGCTGATGCCGATGATTTGGCTAAGTGCTTGGCGTCTATTGATGGTCATGACAATGTCCTCACTTGGATAGATGTTATTTTTGTTGTTGGCGTGGCTCAAGGGATACGCCAGTTTGAACTTGAGGCCAGTGTGGTCTGGGTAGATTGCAAATAGTGTGACCTGGGCTGGATGAAGCTTTGGAGCTGGCGCGCATCTGCCTACGCCGATTTTTTCGGCGCCTTGTATCGATTTAATTAATTAACACCTCAAGCCTTCATCGTCGTTATATTTTACGATGTGAGGTTGATCACTTTATTTGTAGCATTCATGTTAATTTGCGAGGTTTCAGCCAGGGATAAATATTGGGGCTTAGTGCACGAAGAAGGGGGCTGGGATCACAGAGCGCATAACTCCCTAGCTATTGTAAGGGTATTTTCTAGATGACTTTCGAGGAGATAGAGGGGATCACAGATTTTTTTGCTGGGTTTGCATAAGCTTATGCACAGTGAAATGAAAGAGTGACAAAGATGCAACTGGGTGATTGCCGATTCGACAGACATGCAGGCGTGCTCACCAACGAGTTAACGGGTGAAGAGTGGCATCTACCGCGCGCCGAGCTGCAGGTGTTGCTGCTCCTGCTGGCCAATAGCGACAAGGTAGTGGCTAAGCGCGTCTTAGGGGCGGGGGATGACGAGCATCCGCCATTAAGCGATTCGTCGGTGGCGAGGGCGGTATTTATGCTGCGCTCCTTCCTCGGTCCGCTGCACGAACACATGATAGAAACCGTTAAGGGCAAGGGCTATCGCCTGCGCCTGGATAGCGGCGTTCCCTCGTCTGTGCATCATTCCGATAACGCCTCGGCAAACGGCGAGCCCCTGGGCCTTGGCGAGCGGATCGAGGCGGTGCTGGCCTGGCTGTTTGGCAAGCGTCATCGCTGGATAAAGCTGTGGATAGGGCTTATCGTCCTGCTGCTGGGGGCGCTGGTCTCTCTGCAGCTCTTCTCCTCGGTCAATTTCGAGGCGCAACATACCGAGCCCTATCTGCGCCATGGCATCACCTTGGAGTCGGGGCAGAAGGTGATGTTTATCAGCTACGCCAAGTCCAAGACCAATAACACCTCGCTACTGCGCCTGTCGGAGAAGATGTCCCAGGCGTTCGAGCGCTGCGAGTCCTCGCCCTGGAAAGAGGTCTATATGTCGCTCTCCCACGATAAGCAGGTGTTTAACATCACCATGCGCGGCGAGCGGATGGGACAATCTCTGGTGCGCAATCTTAAGTTAACCGATTACAGGCAGCAGAAGGTGTTTATCTCCGAGGCCTGGTTTAAAGAGGTATCTTTGTGTGAATAGAAAGGTGCTGTGGGCGATCAACATTATCGTGCTGGGGCTGCTGGCGATTAGCATCACCATCAGCTATCGCTACCTCAATCCCAGCGAAACCCTGATGCTCAGCTGTAGCTCTGAGCTGTTCGACCGCCGCGACGACGCCCAGGCGGAGGGGCGCCACTATCTCTTGGTGGATATCATGGCCAAGAAGCAACAGGCGCAGATCAACTACCGCTACTTTAATCTCGACGGCACCTCGGCGGGGATCATACGCATGCAGGGCAAGTACCTCGAGTTTGATGAGGCCAACGGCCGCTATAACTTCTCGGTTGAGACCAAGGAGGAGAGCGGCGCCGAGTCGACCGAGGCGATGCCGAGACACATGCAGTACCTCTCCTATATCAGCTCCTTTAACCTAGACAGCAAGGGGATGCATAACCTCTCCATCGAGCCGCTGGAATTAGATCCCCACAGGGACTATGCCGTGGTATTGTTCCAGCCGAGTAACACCGTCTGTGGCTGCCGTATAGTGCAATAGCCGCACTTGGGCTATACTCAGGATGTGCATTTCTAAATTACTGAAATAATTCTATTATTCTGAGGTTTTGTGTCTAAGGTTAATATCAAGCAGGAAGAGTCTCTGTCGATCAAGTTCACCCATCAGATGAAGGTGGGCGACCATAGACGACTCGACCTCTATTTCTTTCTGCCCAAAGAGATGGGGATCAATCCCCAGAGCCTTGACGAAGAAGAATATTATCACGCGGCCATCGCCGGCCGGCGCTCCTATTACTCCTCCGGGCTGCATCTACCCCTGGTGCAGGGGCGTTTCATCAGTCAGAAGAAGCGTACCGTCGAGGAGTTCAGGCTCTACCTCAACCTGTTTGCCTACCAGTTTGCCGTGGCCATCGAGACCGACAGCAAGGAGCTGGCACAGGTGGAGGATGTGGAGCAGTTCTACGCCTCCCTCAAAGATCTGAGCGAAATCGTCACCCAGCTGCTGAAGAAGTTTCGCCGTAACGAGCCCAGCGATCCTAAGTGGAAGCACTACTTCGAGAATGCCGACAACTACCTCTCCTGGTTCTGCGAGCAGCGCCTGTTGAAACTCATGTCCCACGCGCCCCGCAGCAGCGACTACAGCGAGGTGGTGGAGGAGGTGATCAACCTGTGCCGCAGCGAGAACAGTTACCGCGACAGCAAGAACTACAACTCCTCCCAGACCCAGAGCGATCCGAACCGCATCTCCAACAAGATGCTGCTGCTGCGCCGCCTGATCCAGCAAGGGGTAGTGTTAAAAGAGGAGCAGAAGCGTCTCGGTGTGGGCCTGAAGAAGATGACCACGGGCATCGCCACTGCCTTCGTGATGCTGGTGGTCTCGTCGCTCATCATCAAGGCCCAGGGGATCTTCAGCGGACTCACCATGGCCTTGGTGTTCACCCTGGCGGTGATCTATGGCTTTCGTGAGATCTTCAAGGAAGATATTCGTAACGCCCTGTGGCGGGTGATCCAGAAGGGCCGTCCTCGCTGGAGCCGCATCCTGCGTGACACTACCAGCCAGGCGATGATTGCCAAGCAGCACGTGTGGATCGATTTCGTTAAGTCTAAGGATCTCCCCGAGGAGATAGATGAGATATTGAAGCGCCGCCACAGCCAGAACAAACTGGACGCCGACATACTTCACTATGGCATCAACTCGCGTATCGCGAGCAAAGACTTCCTCGCGGGTTACTCGACCATACAGGAGCAGGTAAACTTTAGCCTGGCCCCCTTCGCCCGTTACCTGGAGCGGGGCAAGGCTAAGATCTACAAGGAGGCCGACGGCAAGATCAGCAGCGATTCGGTAGAGCGCCGCTACCAGATCAACCTGGTGCTCTCCCTACAAGAGGGCCGCAAGCCACCCCAGTTTGCCCGCTACAAGATCACCATGAACCGCTCTACCATAGTGGATATCAGTGAGAGTGCGCTACCAGATGGGGTAGAGGCCATTGGGATGGAACACGAAGGTGAGGGGGAAGTCGCAAGCGCCTAGATTGCGGTATTGGCAAGCAGATCTAGCTTGGATTTATTTAAACGTAATGTAGCGTTAACCTTCATTGTTTTGAATTGCCTGCGGAAGGTGCAGTGCATGGATGCACCAATGTCGCGATCACATGGATGTGAATGAGCGACCTTATGTGCAGATACGCCTGTGAGACGCCGCAAGTACATTCCCTGTAGGCTCTGCCGAAACATCTGACCTCCATGGATGATGAGATGGACACCTCTTGTGAAGTCGGCGTCAAAAGCGCCATATTGAATTTGCACGTTCAATATCAACAAAAGGTGTCCACTATGAAAGTTACTCTAATTGGTATCGATTTGGCAAAAAACGTCTTTCAAGTCTGTGGTGTAAATCAGGCTTGTAAATCTGCATTTAATCGTGCACTTCGTCGACACCAACTTATGGCGTTTCTAGCTCAATATCCTGATGCAATCATAGCAATGGAAGCCTGCAGCGGTTCAAATTACTGGGGGAGAAGCCTAAAAGCTCAAGGTTATCAGGTAAGGCTAATTCCCCCTCAACATGTGAAGCCCTTTGTCAAAGGCAATAAAAATGACCGTAATGATGCCTTCGCCATTTGCGAAGCAGCGCTTAGACCCAACATGCAGTTTGTAGAACCAAGAACCCTAGAGCAGGTTGATATGATGTTGGCGCATCGAATCAGGGAAAGGCAGGTCGACGCCAGAACAACATTGATTAATCAAATCAGAGGCCTGCTATATGAATATGGCATTGTCATCGCAAAAGGCAAAGAAAGCCTTAAAGCAGCATTACCTGACTTAATTGAAGATGCAGAAAATGGATTAACCGAAAGAGCTCGAGTCCACTTTACGCTGCTACACCAAGAGTGGGGCGCGATTGATGAAGCCATAAAGTCATCAGAAAAGGATATCAAACAGCAAGCCCTGGCTTCCGAAGGAGCTAAACTACTAATGCAAATAAAGGGAATAGGAGAGATTACGGCAACAGCCGTAGTCTCTTTTGCTGGTAATGGTTCGTCCTACAAGAATGGTAGACATTTTTCAGCCAATATCGGTTTAGTACCTAAGGAACATTCAAGCGGTGGAAAACAAAGTCTTGGTGGGATAACCAAGCGAGGTAACCGTTACCTCAGGAAGCTACTCATTCAATGTGCTTGGTCGATTATCAGGCACTGTAAAACAGCGCAAGATAGGTTGTCTGTTTGGGTTAAAACGCTCATCGAACGGCGTGGCAGTCACAAGTCTGCAGTCGCGCTGGCTAATAAGTTAGCAAGAACTGTTTGGGCC